>DASYUT010000247.1 GCA_036000965.1 Actinomycetes bacterium | reverse complement strand
CTAGCGGGAACGCCGCAGAGCTGGGCATCCCTCGACCCGCCCAACGTCGTCAGCCTCCTCGGGAGTGCTTGTGCAGCAGGCGGCCGTGTCGAAACGGTCAAAGACCGCTTTGCGGTGCCCCGCCAGCGGTCGCGGTCCCTGGGCGCCGAGGGAGTGGGAACGCCGTACGGCGTCGGCGCCCGGACGGGACCGGACTTGGGGCCGCGCCGGGCCGCGAAGCATCCGAGCCGGCCGGACAACCACAGGCACCAGCGGACACCGAAACCACAAGTCGGTGCGGTCGCTGGCTGGCAGCTCGACCGCCCGACGCTCGCCGACAACGACGAGGTCGCCGCTGGACCCTCGGCGCCGAGCGATCGCGTGTTGCCCGTCGGCCGACGGTGTCGTAGGGTGCGCTCTCGACACACAAGGGGGGGCGGCGATGACACACCCGAACGAGGAGCTTGTCCGCAGGGGGTACGACGCGTTCGCTCGGGGCGACATGGATACCCTGCGCGACCTGTTCGACCCCGGGATCGTCTGGCACCTGCCGGGCCGGAGCCTGGTTGCAGGTGACCACCGCGGCACCGATGGGGTCCTGGGGTTCTTCGGCAGGACGATGGAGCTGACAGCCGGCACCTTCCGAGCGGAACTGCATGAGGTCGTGGCCGATGACCAGCATACGGTCGGCCTGCACGTGGCGCGGGGGGAGCGCGGGGGCCGGACGCTTGAGGATCGACAGGTCCTGGTGTGCCACGTCCGCAATGGCAAGCTCGTGGAGGTGTGGCAGTACATCGAGGACCAGTACGCCTACGACGAGTTCTTCTCCTAGACGCTGCGGCTGAGCCGAGGCCTCTGCTGGTACATGCCGGGCCGGCGGCCAGGGGAGCGCCACGGGCATCAGCGGTCA
Organism: Actinomycetes bacterium; assembly: GCA_036000965.1. Taxonomy (NCBI): domain Bacteria; kingdom Bacillati; phylum Actinomycetota; class Actinomycetes; species Actinomycetes bacterium. Next base: position 2,509 of record DASYUT010000247.1, on the reverse strand, counting down.
CCATGGGTTCTGAGGAACCGCAGGTCAGCATCGCTATTGGGCCGCAGCCAGGCAATCCTCCAGGAGGCGGGCCAGCGTTCGAGTCTCCCCACCCATGGCTGCCGCGAGCCTGCGGCCCTTGCCAAGGAGTCAGGTGATCACCCTGGACGGGGGCCTCACCCTGCATCCGAGGTCAGCGATGGCTGCTAGGGGGAGCGCGTTCAAGCTCACCGGCTGGCGTGCCATCTCCGTGCCATGCACATCGGACAAGCTCGGGTTCAAACGGTCAGTCACGGTCACTGACGTCACTCTGACCAGCGCCCGTCCTCTATAGGTACACGACAGCACGAATGGTAAGGATGGTGTCGTCCGCCGCTTGGAACGATCTTGCCGTGCCCGGCCGGTCGTTGCGGTCCCTGGGCGCCGAGGGACCGGGAACGCCGAACGGCGTCGGCGCCCGGACGGGACCGAGGTCGTCGAAGTGGCGTCTGACCTTGTGATCGGGCTCGGCGGCGAGGACAGTAAGGAGACCCACAGCCCTCCGGTGCCCGATGTTGGAGGTAGATGGTCAGTGGAGTCGATCAGAAGCAGGCTCGCGCGTGCCTGGTCATGGATCATGAAGCCCTCCGGCACCGGGCGACGTCTTCTTGACAGGAAGCTCGATAACGTCACGACCGAGTGGGACAAGAGCACGCGCGCTCGACCTCGCCAGGGCGACGACAAGCGCGAGCAGACCGGCGACCGGTGATCTGAGGTCATTGCTGTACTGCCTCACCCCCCTCCGGGGGCTTGGCCACGGCCGCCGTGGCCGGCGGGGGACCGGCCCCGCCTAGATCGTTGACCGGGAATTCGTTCCTGGTCAGGCGGGTCAGTGATCGTAGGCGATCAGGGAGCGCTTGACGGGTGCGCCGATGGTCCAGTTGTGCCAGATGACGGCGTTGAGGGCGAGCAGGCGTTGCACGATACGGGTCCACAGCCCGGCTGGGACGCGCCCGCCGTGGGCTTCCAGGCCGAGCTGGTGCTTCAGCGTCCAGATGATCGCCTCCACGCGCTGGCGTAGCCAGTTGGGGAAGGGTCGTGGTCGCTTCTCGTCCTTGCGGGCTGGGCGGACCAGCAGCAGGTCGAGATCGGTGAAGAACTGCTCGGTGTCCTGGCCCGACAGCCCTTTGTCGGTGACCACGGCGGTGCCGGGGGCGGGACGGTTGGCGGGCTGGTGGGTCAGCAGCCGCCGGGTCTCCTCCCGCTCGCCCCCCAGCTTGGGGTTGGCCAGGCCGAACCCGGTGACGGTGCCGTCGGCGGTGGTGATCAGCATCAGCTTGACGCCCCAGTAGTAGCGGCTGTGGGCGGTCTCGTAGCCGTAGCCGGCGTAGCCGAACAGGTTGGAACGCTGGGTGGTGAGCTTGGACTGGCCGCAGCCGACCGGGGTGCCGTCCATGAGGCGCAGCAGCTCCGCCGAGCCGGGGGTGCGTTCGGCCAGCCACCGCAGTGCGGCCTCCATCAGCGGCGCCGCGGCCTTGAGCCGCTGGTTGTACTCGCTTTGGCCCAGCAGGCGGGGGAACAGGTGCCCGACCCGGGATGCCGCTGCCCGCAGCCAGTGGTGTTCGTCGTTGTAGCGCAGCAGCACCTGGGCGACCGCCAGGCAGACCAGCTCGGCGTCGGTCACCACCGGCGGACGGCCCGGGCCGCGGCGGCGTGGCCCGCGGGCGGGGATGATCCGGTCGACCAGTTCCACGTACAGTGCGATGAGAAGGGTGTCCAGGTCGGCGATCACGAAGGCTCCAGGGTCTGACGTGTGTGGAAACGTCGATCTTGGACACCCTTCGCCCCACTGTCACGGACCTACCGCGGCACGTCGCCGACCCGCTGGCCTGCACCGAATTCCCGGTCAACGATCTAGCACGGAAGCTGGTGCCGTGGCCGCCAGGCGGTGACGCGTTCGCAGTCACCGGCCGCCTCGTTGTCACTGTACTTGTCACCAGGACGAGCCCTCACCAGCCAGAACGAGGCGGGATGGACCAGCTCCAACCTTGCAGCTCAATGGTCCTGAAAGAGCCCAGAGCACACGGCAGCGAAGAGAGACCGGTCGCCTCATAACCCAGCGGCAAGGACTGCTTGCGGAGGTTGCCTGCATCGTGGGTGCTCACCTCGGCGGCATCGACGGGTGAGGTGGGGTGGCGGCGCACACCCGCGGATGGCTACCGCCACAGCCCATTCCTGGCAGGTGCTCCGCCCACAAGCCGGCGCCCCAGCTGGGAACAGGGGCGCCGGCGGCAAAAGGGGAAGCTCTCAGAACGGTTCCTCTGTATGTCAAGCTCAGATGCAGCTGCTGGAGGGTCTGCTCTACCAAGTCAAGGCGCGTCGCGGGCGGCAGCGCCACAACGGGCCCCAGGGGGACCGGCCTCACCGTTCGCTTCCTGTCCCTCGTGAGCTGCAGGTTGTAGGCAAAGATCCCAGCCGGATCCAGGTGTGGGCGCCTCCCCAGCTGGCGAGAAGCCACCGATGTTGCCTGCCGCATGGGAATGGGCGGGGA
>DASYUT010000246.1 GCA_036000965.1 Actinomycetes bacterium | reverse complement strand
GGGTGACCGGCTTGCGGGTCTTCACCCGTTGCGGTCGGCGGTGCTGGCTGAGGAGGCGCATACGGTGCCGCCACCGACCCTGGCGGACACGACCCGGCGGCTGCTGGGGCTGCTGCCGCCGGAGGAGCTGCGCCCGTTCGTTGCTGGGCTGCTCGCCGACCACGACGAGCTTGACGCGCTCGTCGTCATGGAGCTGGCGCGACGGGCGCGCGGCGACGAACCGAGCGTGCTGGTGGCGGCGTTGCAGGCGCTGCGGCTCGCCGACTTCACCCGCACCGCCCGCTCCTGGGTGCAGGTCCTCGACCAGCACGATGTCCCGCCGTCCAGGCGATTGGTCACGCTCAACCTGAGCCTGATCGACCGGCCGCCCCCCGAGGGGATCGACCAGCGGGTCATCGACGCGGTCACCGACATCCATCTGACCCAACGGGACGCCTGCCCGATGCGGGACGCCCTGGCGGCAGCCCTCGGTGCCAACACCATCCTGGGGACGCTGGCAGCGTGCTCGCAGCCCTCAGCGGCGGCGCGGCTGCTCGCCCCACTGGCCGGCAGCCAGCTTCATCCCGACCCCGACACGATGCGCGAGGATGCTCCCTTGGCCGTGGCGCTCGCCGGGGCCTCGGTCGAGGAGCTTGCCGCAGTGCTGTCCGCAGCCCGTGAGGTCTCCCTGGCCCTCGCCGAGCCGCTCGTCAACATCGCCGGACGCGACAACGGAATGGAGTGAGCGGCTCCCGCCTGCGCACGCCACCCCCCTCGCCGATGCCACGCTGCAGGCACACCAAGCACTCCAGACCCTCTCTGCGATTGCGGAACTGGCCCGCGTCCGCGACATCCAGCCACCTGTCGAGGTCGCCGCACAGGCCGCCGCGAACCAGTTCCAGCAGGCCCAACACGCAATTGGCGACCTGCCCAGCGACCCGGTCGTGGACGAGATCCTGGCCACACTGGACGCGCTCGCCGGCCGGGTCCAAGCCGAGCTCGATGCGGGTGCGGAGGGCAACGACCTCGGGCTTGCTGCCAGCATCGCGAAGGGCCTCGAGGAGCCCAACGACGACTTCACCATACTGGCGGGCCTGTCCATAGTTGCCCATGAGTGGGATATCGATCCTGCCGGCGCGCAGCGACTGCTCTCAATCTAATGTGGACCGGCTGCTCTCAATCTAGGGTGGACCGGCTGCCCGGCGAGGTCGTGGCGATCACCAGGCAGTCGCTTTGGGAGGTCCAGGCGGTGTGGCGCAACGACAGCCGCGGACATCGTCAGTCCAACGCCCAAAGACCCGGTAGGTTGGTAGTCTGACCTTCATGCCCCGGGTCGCGCTGGACGACCAGGCGACTCCGAATGAAGATCTGGTAGCAGCGGGGAAAGGCTGGTTTGGGAGAGGAGTTGCTGATGCGCGACCTGCCGCCCAACATGACCGACTACCTGGCGACGCGGGCGTCGTTCCGGCTCCAGGTGCCCGAGGTCTACAACTACGCCCGCGACGTGGTCGACGCCTGGGCGTCCAGGGAGCCCGGCAAGCTGGCCCTGCTGGCGGTGGGACCCGACGGCGGCAACCCGCGCCGTTACAGCTTCGCCGACCTGGCGGCGTCCTCCAACCGCGCTGCCAACTTCCTGGCCTCCCGGGGTGTACGCAAGGGCGACCGCGTCTTCGTGATGCTGCCGCGCATCC
>DASYUT010000245.1 GCA_036000965.1 Actinomycetes bacterium | reverse complement strand
TGTTGGCGCCGTAGGACCCGAGCAGGTACTTGTAGGCGCCCGGGCAAGTGGAGCCGGGGCAGTTCTCGAACGCGCCGCCCGACCAGCCGCCGCCCTCGAGGTAGCCGGTGGCCTGCCAGCCGCTGCTGCCCATGAACGGGCCCTGCAGGGTGAAGCTGTTGATCCAGGTGCCGGGCGGGGCGTGAAAGACCCAGCCGGCGTTGCCGCCGACGCCGGTGGCGAAGTTGCCGTAGATGTGGCGGGCATAGAGCGACGGGCAGACCGCGTACACGGTGATTCCGCTGCCGCCGGTTGACGTGCGTCTGACTTAACGTCCGAAATCTGGGCGTGTATTACGCAGCCAGTTTCGGGGTCGGTCACGGGTCGGGCGGGGTTGGTGGTGTTGATGGTATGCGGTTGTCGTGGCGTGGGTAGCTCCGCGCGGCCGGGCTGTCAACGGCACCGCTGCGCGGCTTGCTGCGCTCGGCCCTGTCGGGCTGCCATTGACAGCCCGGCCGCGCTGCGCTGATTCGGCGGTCAGGTCCGGCGGGGCCGGCCCTCACGGAGATGGCGGTGGCTTCGGCGCTGGTCATCAGGTCAGCCTCGGTTGGGTGTCGCGGTGGTAGGCGAGCCGCTGTTCGCGGGCGCGGGCGAGGCCGGCGCGGCGGGCTCGGCGGATGGCGGGGCCGCGGCCTTCGTGCTCGTCGTCGGGGGTGACGTAGCCGATGCCGGCGTGCAGCCGGACCCGGTTGTACTGGTCGCGCACGGCGTCGAACTCGCGCGCCAGGTCGGCCGGGTCGGTCAGCGCGCACAGGTGCGGCCACTCGTGCTTGAGGTGGCCGAACAGCGACTCGATGTGGGCCTGATCGGTGGGCGTTCCGGGCCGGCCGTAGTGTGTCGCGATGGCGTGCAGGGCCATGAACTCCCTGGTCGAGCCGGAGGTCATCTGGGCGCCGTTGTCTGACACCGAGAGCAGGATCGGCGGCAGCTCAGACGGGTCGGCGCCGGCGCCCAGTTCGTCGACGAGCGTCAGGATCTGGTCGAGCAGCCCCTCGCGCTCGAGCGCCCTGGTGAACAAGGCCTGGACCTGGATGTGGGTCGCCTCCGGACACAGCATGGTGTCGATCCACTTGCGCGAGACGAGGTCGAGGATCGCCAGCGCGCTCGTCCCGGCCTTGGGGAAGTCGCTGAAGTCGTAGCCCCAAACCTGCAGCGGCTTGTACTCGACCCAGTCCGGCCACGGCCGCTGGACGGACTTCTCGCGCGGCGGCCGGTACGGGAGTCGGCGGCCGTACTCGAGCAGCACGCGCAGCAGCGTCGACGGCGACACCCACACCCGGCCGAGATAGGAGCCGCGGTGGGCGAGCTTGCGGTGCGAGCCGTCGATCTCGCCCCACTCGTCGGCCAGCTTGAGGATCGCGGTGATCTCCTCGGGCCGCAGCGCGTGCACCGGCGTGCCGCCCGGCTTCTGATCGCCCAGCAGGCCCAGCGCCGCGCGTTGCTGCCAGCGCCGGGCGCGCCGCTCGGTCAGCCCGAGCACCCGGCAGGCGCGCTGAAAGCTCCAGCCCGCCGCCGTCGCCTCGGCGATCAGCTCCAGCAGCCGCTGCTTGACCCAGGCCTCGACGCGGGCTGGGACGCGGCCTACCAGCCCGAGCTCGTTTTTCCCCGCAAGGCCACGAGTTCGATGGCCTGCTCCTTGACCGTCTCCTCGAGCCGGGCGATCTCCGAGCGCGCCGCCGCCAGCTCGGCATCGGCCGCGCTGTCGCGCCGCCCGGGTCTGGACTGCGCCAAGCCAGCCAGCGCGGACTCGCGCGCGACCCGCCGGATCCGCATGATCGTCGTCGGGTCGACGTTCCACTTTTCCGCCGCCTGGCGCTGCGACAGCTCCCCAGTCAGCAACTGCTG
>DASYUT010000244.1 GCA_036000965.1 Actinomycetes bacterium | reverse complement strand
TTCGATGCCCGCCACAGCACGAGCACCCTCCAAACTGGCGCCTGAACCGCCCCCGGGTTCTGTGGGGGCTGATCTGCCCTGGGTTTCGTGGAGCCGGTTTGGTTGACTTGCCATGCCGTTGACCCAAGGAGAGGTCGGCATGCCAAGGAGCGATCCGCCGGAGTTCCGCCGCAAGGTTCTGGACCTGCTCAGGGCAGGTAGGACGGTCGCTCAGGTGGCAGCAGATCTGCAGACCTGTGACCAGAGGATCTACAACCTGGCGCCAGCAAGAGCTGATCGACACACGGCAGCGACCGGGCTTGTCGTCCAGCGACCACGCGGAGTGGTAGCGGCACGCCGACGGATCGCCAAGCTGGAACCCGAACTGGCCGTGACCAGGCGCGCCACGAGACCCTCGTAAGCCTTGGCGGCCTGCAAGGCGCCCGCGACCTACTCGAGCGGACCCTGACCGGCCGCCGGCGGATGCTCGGCGACGATCATCCCGACACGCTGACGTCGATGAACAACCCGCCGAAGTCCGCTGCGAGCGTCGGCTCCACAAGGAACGACGCGCGGGTCCTTTGGGGAACGCGACGGGCTGGTTCGGCGATTGACTGGGTGACAGCACCCGCGACAAGGAGTCCCCGACGGACGACACGGAGGTGATCGCCGCGTCGCTGGTGGAGCCGGCCCGCTTCGCCGAGCTGTTCGACCGGCACTACCCGGCGATCCTGCGCTACCTGCGCCGGCGGGTCGGCCACGAGCTGGCCGACGACCTCGCCGCCGAAGCGTTCACGCTGGCGTTTCGGCGGCGCCACCGCTATCGCCCTGAACATCCCGATGCCGCCGCCTGGCTGTACGGGATCGCCGGGAACCTGCTGCGCCAGCACGCCCGCGCCGAGCAGCGGCGGCTGCGTGCCTATGCCCGCGTGGCGGCCGACCCGACGGGGCCGGATGTCGGGGACGGCGTCGCCGAGCGGGTGGATGCCGCCGCCGCCGGGCGTCGCGCCGCGCTGGCCGTGGCCGACCTGCCCGCCGAGCAGCGTGAGGTGCTGCTGCTGGTCGCCTGGACCGACCTGGACTGCGCCGGGATCGCTCGCGCTCTTGACGTGCCGCCGGGCACCGTCCGTTCCCGCCTGCACCGCGCCCGCCAGCGCCTGCGCCGCCAGCTCGGCTGGGCGGCCGTCGAGGGGCTGGAGAACCTGCAGCCCACCCCACCGGGGAGGATCGATCCAACATGAACGAGCTCGACCTGGTTTGCGGCATCGCCACCGACACTCCAGGGCCGGATGCGGCCACCACCCAGGCCGCGCGTGCGCGGCTGCTGGCCGTGATCGCCGCCGAGGTCCAGGCCAGACAGGTGCAGCCCACCCGCCGCCATCGCGGCCCACATCGGCTTGCCTCCAGGAGCCGCCGGCCCCGGCTGCTGCCAGGAAGCGTGGCCGTGGCCGCGGTGCTGGCGGTGGCGCTGGCTGTCCCACTGCTGCAGCGGGCTGGCATCACTGCCAGCGGTCCTGCCAGAAGCACCACGCCGGGGAGCACCGACCGGGTCGAGCCGACCGCGGTCGGGGTGCTCACGGAAGCGGCGCTGGCCGCGGCTCATGCGCCCACGCCAGCGCTCGGTCCTGGCCGCTACTGGTATGTCCTGCAACGCGGAGTCATGGTGGGCACCAACTACGACAAGGCCGGGTCGGGGAGGAGCTTCTTCTACCGGTTCCGCTACGAGCGCGAGACGTGGTGGGCCCTTGACGGTTCGCTCTCCGGCCATCTGCGCAACGGTCCCGCCGAACTCTTGAACGACACGGAACGGGCCGCCTGGGTCGCCGCCGGCCGCCCCAACCTCGGCCTGCCCAACACCGAGATCTACTCGCCCAAGGACAAGATGCTGGTCGCCGGCATCGGCTGGTTGCCCACCTCCTACCAGGACCTGGTCGAGCTACCCACCGATCCCGCGCGGCTGCTGGCCGCCCTCACCGAGCGGATCCGCACCTACCAGCCACCCGGGCTCCGCACCTACCAGCGTCACCCCAACCAGACGTACGAGCTGTTCGGCACCATCGCCTACCTGCTGGAGCACTACCCCCTCCCAGCGGCGCTGCGGGCCGCGCTCTACCAGGTGCTCACCCGGCTCGACGGGATGAAGCTGATCGGCAACGTCACCGACATGGCCGGCCGCCGCGCCGTCAGCATCGCCATCGACGTCGACCAGCCGCTGCAGGAGCGCCACGAGTTGCTCCTGGACCCCGCCACCGGCCGCCTGCTCGGCGCACGCAGCGTCCTGACCCGCAAGGTGCCCGGCTGGCGCCTCCCGGTTGGGACCGTCATCGACCAGAGCGTGTTCCTGGAGGCGTCCATGGTCGACTCCCGGACCACCCGACCAGGAGCAGTCACGCGGACCGGCTGACTGGGTCCGATGAGCGGGACAGCATTCCCGCTGGCGCCCTCGGCCAAGGCAAGCGGGATCTTGGTGCCGTCCAGCATGATTCCCAGCGCGACACGCAGCAGTGCTCGGCCACCCGCATCCCGTCGACCATCAGCGCCACCAGGTCGAGGGTGGACAGATCCTGGGCGAGCAGCACGGCCAGGCATGCTCGGTACGGGCCACGAACCGGCGCGAGACCACCAACCGGGAGGTATCCGTCGCCGTGCGCTCGATCTCCGCGCCGACTGGTTCCAGGCCGACCCGGTAGCGGCGCGTGGACAGCTTGGCGAGCATCCGCTCCACCGCAAGCTGGTCCAGCAGCTCGGTCGAGGCGAACGCCTGGTAGGCTCGGCGGGCTGGGTAATCGTATCGGGCCAGGGCACCGTGCTGGGCTACGTGCGGCCGGTGACGAGACCCGGTCGGGTGTCGCAACGGTTCGGCGGCTGGCGCGACCGCTTGGCGTGCCTGGCCGCGCGCTCGGGCCGCCGGCCACCAGGGAGTTGGGCGGGTACAACGGGACGTTCGAGCACTTCGGTGTGGCGATCACACCAGCGGATTGCAGCCCCTGCCCGATTCAGCAGGTCGCCAGCGTGGCCGGCGGGCTGTGGCCGTGCGGCCGCAAGGGAGAGCGGCCGGCCGCGGGGCTGGTATGTTCGCGGTGCGCCGATTCGTCGGGTGACCGTGCTTAGCGGGTGGACGACGACCGGTGCCGATCGGCGCCGTGCCCGACTGGGAGGGTGTAGCAGTGCCACCACCTGAGGATCCTCCGGGCGCACCGCCGCTGCTGTTTGGCGAGCTGGTGCGCAGGCACCGGCATCGGGCGCGGCTCACCCAGGAGCAGCTCGCGGAGCGGGCAACGCTGAGTCCGCGTACGGTTCGGGCGCTGGAACGGGGTTGGGTGCGTCGACCTCGCCTTGACTCGGTGCGTCTGCTGGCAGACGGGCTGGGGCTGACCGACGGACCGCGTGAGGAATTCGAGGCCGCCGCCTGGGATGGCCATCGGGACGAGCGGCCGGGGTCGCCGGCGGGCCCGGCCCGCCGTCCCGCCGGCGGTGCCCTGTGCCAGCTGCCACCCGACATGGTCGACTTCACCGGCCGGGCCGAGCAGGTGGCGCTGGTGCAGGACCTGCTGGCAGACGCCGCGCCGGGCGAGAGGTCACCGGCGGTGGTGGTATCGGCGGTGGCCGGGAAGGCCGGGGTCGGCAAGACCACCCTGGCGGTGCACATCGCCCATCAGCTCCGGTCCCGGTTCCCGGATGGCCAGCTGTACGTCAACCTGCGTGGCGCCGAGCCGCAGCCGCTGGACCCCGGCGAGGCCCTGAGCCGGTTGCTTCGCGCGTTGGGGGTGGACGGGGCCGCGATCCCCACTGCCCATGGGGAGCGGAGCGCGCTGTACCGGGCTTGGCTGGCGGACCGGCGGGTGCTGGTGGTGCTGGACGACGCGGCCGATGAGGCACAGGTCCGGCCGCTGCTGCCCGGCACGGCGGGCTGCGGCGTGCTGGCCACCAGCCGCGGGCGGCTCTTGGGGCTGGAGGGAGCGCGGCTGCTGGACCTGGACGTGCTCACGCCCGGGCAGGCGGTCGAGCTGCTCGGCCGCATCGTTGGGGTCGAGCGGGTGGCCGCCGAACCCGAGGCGGCCGCGGCCATCGTCAGCTACTGCGGACGGCTGCCGCTGGCGGTCCGGATCGCCGGGGCCAAGCTCGCCGGGCGTCCCCACTGGTCGCTGGACCGTCTGGCCGGTCTGCTGGCCGATGAGCGCAGCCGGCTGGACCAGCTCGCCGTCGGCGATCTCGCCGTGCGCGCCAGCGTGGCGCTGAGCTACCAGGCGCTCACCGGCGAGCAACAGCGGGCATTTCGGCTCCTGGGGTTGCTAGAGGCCCCGGAGTTCGCGGCGTGGGTGGCCGCCGCCCTGCTCGAAGCTACAACACAGCATGCCGAGGAGCTGGTCGACGGGCTGATGCAGGCGCAGCTGCTGGAGGTCGCCGGCCGTGACCAGACCGGCCAGGTGCGCTACCGGTTCCACGACCTGCTGCGCCTGTACGCCCGCGAACGCGCCACCGCCGAAGACCCACCCGAGCGGCGGCAGGCCAGCCTGGCGCGGGCGCTTGGCGGCTGGCTCGCCCTGGCGGAGCAGGCCGACCAGCGGCTCCCGAGCAAGCTGATCGGGGTCGACCACGGTAACGCGGCCCGTTGGTCCCTGGGCGCGACGACGACCGAAGGGCTCCTGGCCGACCCGCTGGCCTGGTTCGAGGCCGAGCGGGCCGCGCTGGTCGCCGCGGTCGACCAGGCCGCTGACGCGGGGTTCGACGAGCTGGCCTGGGAGCTGGCCGGGTCGCTGATCAACTTCCTGGACCTACGGCGCTACCTGGATGACTGGCAGCGCACCCATGAGGTCGGGCTGGCCGCCGCTAGCCGAGCCGGCGACCGCCAAGGCGAAGCATCGCTGCTCCGCGGGTTCGGCTACCTCGGCATGGACCGGGACAGCCTCGCCGTCGCCATGAACTACTTCGCCCAAGCCCTGCCGATCTATCGCCAGGCCGGCGACCGCCGCGGCGAAGCGCATGCCATCGACGCGGTCGGCACCGTCCACCAGATCGAGGGCAGGTACGCCGATGCCGCCGCCTGCTACGAGCAGGCCATGACCACGTTCGTGGAGCTCGGCGACCGCTGCGGCGAGGCCTGGGCCCGCTTCGGGATCGCCGCGTTGCATGCCGAGCAGGGCAAGTTGGCCAAGGCCCTCGCCGAGTTCGAGGAAGTACTCGCCGCCTTCCAGGAGGTCGGCGACCGCCGCGGCGAGGCCCGGACCCAACGCCGGCTCGGTACGGTGCACGCCGCGCGAGGCGACCTCGACCGTGCCGCGGCCTGGTTGGAGCAGGGCTTGGCGAGCATGCGGCAGCTCGGCGACCGCTCGATCGAAGCGCTGACCATCCGATCCCTCGGCGAGCTGTACCTGCGCCGCGACCAACGGGCCAAGGCCAGATCCCTGTTCCAGGAGTGTCTTGAGGTGGCGCGTGAGCTGGACGACCATGTCGTCGAGGCCTCCGCGCTCGGTAGCCTCGGGAACCTGCACCATCTAGAAGCCGACCAGCACCAGGCTGCCAGCTACCTGGAACGGTCCGCGGAACTCTGGCGCAAGCTGGACATGCCGCTGGAGCTGGTCCGGACGCTGGAGCGTCTCGGAGTTGTGTACCTGGACGCCGGATCGACGACATCGGCCGAGTCGGCCTGGCAGGAAGCCCTCACACTCTTCGAACGGATCGGCACCCCCGAAGCCCAACAGGCCGCCGGCCGCCTCGAGCCTTGGCTCAAGGCATCCGGCGTGGGCCTGAAGCGACCGTCACCACGGTCAACCGCTTGAGCGCGACCCGGCTGTGGGCACATCACCCGGCCCTGCTGGCGTAGGCCCGCGGGGTGCGGAAGTACTGGAGTTCCAGACCTGATCCAGGACAGCCAGAACGCTCCCGGTCTTCTGCCGGTCCTCTGCCTGGAGCTGTCCGGTTCGGTCGAGGATGATCCTGCCTGGAGCGGGCCCCTTCGGCTGCGGATCAAGAGACAGCGGCCGAGTCTGAGCGGTGCTGGCGTCTTGAGTGTGGAAGCCGAGATGGCATTTGCGGTCACATTGGCGACCAACGTCACGAAGGTCCAGTACGACGAGATCGGACCGAGTGTCAACAACGGTCGAAGTCTGACCCCCTGGCGACCTTGCCTTTAAGCGGTGATCGCAACGACCGCAGTGAGTGCCTCGGATGGTGTCTCCTCCACCACGACCAGCGGGCACAACCCAGCCGATGCCCCCGCTCACCTCGATTCGCCTACACTGGTGTCCTCATGGGGGACACCAAGAGGAGACAGCGATGACGCAGCCATCGGCGGGTGCGCGATACCTGAGCCCGGCGCAGGTGGCGGCGCTGCTGCAGGTCTCCCCAAAGACGGTCACGCGCTGGGCGAAACAGGGCAAGCTACCGTGCGTGCGCACCCTCGGGGGCCACCGACGCTACCCACAGGACGCGATCATGGCGCTCCGCGAGGCGCTCACCAGCCAGCCGCGGTCAGCCTGACCCGCCGGCCCGGGTGGCCTGCCTGGCCGGCAGCAGCCCCGAGTCGCTCCGCCCCCGGGCTCCCCAGCCACGGTCGACCGCGGGGCGCGGAAATCCAGACGCCACCTGTGAGCTGCGAGTTCGCATCAACGCGCGGCTCGGTACTGTGATGCAGCTACCCCACGACAGAGGCCACTTGGTGCTGCCGAAACTCGCCTATCTCACGTTGTGCCGCTCCGTCCAGCTCCTCGTGCTCGCCCGTGGCGACGCCGCCAAGGACCTGGAGCTCCTCGTGCTGCGCCAGCAGCTCGCCGTGCTCCGCCGCCAGACCCTACGACCCAAGCTGCAGCCTGCCGACCGGGCCTTGCTGGCCGCGGTCAGCCGCGCGCTGCCCAGGTCCCGCTGGTCCTGCTTGTTGGTCACCCCAGAGACGCTGCTGCGCTGGCACCGGCGGCTGCTCGCCGACACGTGGACCTCCCCGCGTCGCGGAGCAGGACGACCGCCGCTCGACCAGGACGTGCAAGCGCTGATCGTCCACCTGGCCACAGAGAACCCGCGCTGGGGCTACCAGCGGATCAAGGGCGAGCTCCAGCGGCTTGGCATCCAGGTCTCCGCAACCAGCAGCTGCGCCACGCTGCACCGCCGCCGGCTCGACCCTGCGCCGCGCCCGACAACCACGACCTGGCGGGGTTCCTACGGCAACAGGCCGCCGGGATCGTGGCGTGCGACTGCTTCACCCCACCTGCACCGTCGTGCCGGGCGCAGCGCCTGCCGCCCATCTGGGAGGCGCCCGCCCGTGGCTCACAACCCCAGGTCCGCCAGGACCGGAGGCCAGCGGTCCCGCCACGGCACCGCGGCCTCGAACGCCGCCGAGGCCCGCAACACCAGCGCGTCGTCCAGCCGCCGGCCCACGAGCTGCAACCCCACGGGCAGCCCGTCCCCGGTGAACCCGGCCGGGACCGTCGCGGCCGGCTGCCCGGTGAAGTTGAACGGGAACGTAAACGACAGCCAGTAGAACGCGTCGACCTCGCGCCCGTCGATGGTGGCCGGCCCCTGCAGCCCGTGCTCGAACGGCGGCACCGCCAGCGTCGGGGTGAGCAGCAGGTCGTAGGAACGAAAGAACCGCCACGCCGCGTTGGAGACCGCCTTGCGCCGCACCACCGCGCTGGTGAGCTGCTCGGCGGTCCAGTCCACCCGCAGGACATCGACCAGGTGCGGAGACATGCGCTCGCCCAGCTCCTCGGCGAGCCTGCGCATGCCCGCAAGGTCGCTCTCGCAGATGATCAGCGGCAGCAGCGCCTCGTAGGGGTCGTCCCAGCCGGGATCGGCCCGCTCGACCGTGCAGCCCAGATCGCGCTCGAAGACCGCGACCGCCTGCTCGGCGACCATCCGCACGGCAGGGTCGACAGCGGCATACCCAAGGTCTGGGCTGTAGGCGACCCGGACGCCCCGCAGGTCGCCGTCGACGGCGCGCAGCCAGTCGCGGTCGTCGGCGGGCAGGCTCAAGCGGTCCCGGTCGTCGTAGCCGGCGATCACCGACAGCACCAGCGCGGCGTCGGCGACGGTGCGGGTCAGCGGGCCGATGTGTTCCAGGGACTCCCAGCTGGACACGCCAGGGTAGCGGTGGTCCTTGGTCCCCGGGTACAGCGGGACCCGGCCCATCGTCGGCTTGATGCCGTACACCCCGCAGAAGCTGGCGGGGATGCGGACCGAGCCGCCGCCGTCGCTGCCCAGCGAGAACGGCCCCACGCCGGTGGCGACCGCGGCGCCGGACCCGGCCGAGGAGCCACCGGAGGTGCGGTCCAGGTTCCACGGGTTGCGGGTCGGGGGGGCCAGCGGGGTCTGCCCGGTGCCGGAGTAGCCGAACTCCGGCACCTGGGTCTTGCCGATCACGACCGCGCCGGCGGCCTTGATCCGCTCGACCACCACGTCGTCCTCGTCGGGCACGAAGTCGGCGTAGGCGTGCGACCCGGAGGCGGTGCGGATCCCCTTGGTGTAGATCAGGTCCTTCACCCCGGTGGGCACCCCAGCGAGCGGTCCGGCCTCGCGCCCGGCGGCGATGTCGGCCTCGAGCCGCTTTGCCTGCTCCCGGGCCTGGTCGGGCACGACCGTGGTGAACATGTGCAGCGTCGGGTCGAGCCGGTCCAGCCGGTCCAGGACCGCCTCGACCGCCTCCACGGGCGACAGTTCCTTGGCCGCGATGCGCCGCGCCAGGGTGGCCGTGTCCATCTGGCAGATCTGGGTGCTCGCCACCATCGTCCCCGCCTCCTCGCGGTCCTGCCGGTGCCCCGGCAGCCGCCCCGACCCCACCACCAGCGAGCCACCAGCCCAGACCACAACAAAGCCTACGACGGGAACGCTCGGGTTCAACAGCCCGGCACCCGGCTGACCGCGGCCAGCAGAGGGAGCCAGGTCGGCCGGCTCACGCCTGGGACGGCGTCGGCCGGCGCAGCACAGCGCGCTGGTGGCGCAGCACAAGGAGCTCAAGTTCCTTGGCGGCACCACCGCGAGCGGGCAGCACCAGCAGCTGGATGGAGCGGCACACCGCCAGGTAGGCGAGTTTCTAACAGCACGCAGGAGGGCCTTCGCGGTAGGGCAGCAGGGTGCCACCATACCGAGCCGTGCTCGACGCGAACCCGCAGGTCACAAGCCACGTCCGACTTTGCGTATCCTTCAAGG
>DASYUT010000243.1 GCA_036000965.1 Actinomycetes bacterium | reverse complement strand
GCGGCGCCTTGGCGGCCGGCCAGTCCCGCAGGCCGGTCTCGGCGACCAGGCGGGGGCTGCGGGGGTCGGTGATCTCGATGATGTCGACGTCGGTCTGGCCCTGCTCCTCGTCGTCGGAGGCCACCAGGAACGCGCGCCCGCCCTGCTGCCAGGCGAACACGCTGTGGTACTGGCGGACCGGGACGGGGTTGCCGGCCGCGTTCCTGGCGTCGCCGAAGTTCTCCGCCAGCGCCACCGGGGCCAGCGGGTTGGTGATGTCCCACAGCGAGGCGCCACCAAGGCCGCCGGCGCCGCAGACCTCGTTGTTGAGCGCCAGGACGTCGCCGGTGAAGGCGGGGGTGTCGAGGTGGAGGGCGTGCACGCCCTCACCGACGAACGAGCCCTGATGGGCGGGGATGAACCCGACCTCCCGCGGGTTGGCGGGGTTGGCGATGTCCACGACATAGGCGCCGCCCGCGCCGTCGGCGGTGCAGCCGGGCGAGAACTGCGCCAGGTAGGCGTAGTTGCCCAGCGTGCCAACGTCGGCGACGATGCCCTGGGCGGCGTCATGGACGCGCAGCTTGCCGACCAGCTGCACGTTGTGACTCGTCGGCGGCAGGTGCCCACCAGGACCGCCGTGCTGGTGGAGGTGGACCGGGTCGGACTCGCGGGCGTTGTCGATCACGCCGTCGGTCGCCGAGACGTCGGGACCCTCCCTGGGGTCCGCGGCGGCCAGCGCGGCGTTCCACGAGGTCAACCCAAGGGCCAGCAGCACAGCGAGCAACCATGGCTTCCTCATCCCAACCTCCCTGTTGGCGGAAATGGCCCGAGTCGAGGGTCTGGTGGTCTTCGCCGACGGTGAGCAAGGGGAGCCGAGCGACCGGTGGAGGGAGTCAGTCCAAAAGGGCTAGTCGACCTTGGGGAAACCTACCTCACGGCGACGTGGCCGCCAAGGGTGGGTTTGACCTGCTTGTTCAGTGGGGGGGCGCCGCCTCGCGGCACCCCCCTCCTCGCGCCTGAGCTAGTTCGTGCGGGTGACGATGTAGAGGCCGAAGTTGATGTCGCTTAGGTAGATCCGGTTGCCGAGCGGGTACGCGCCCCAGACGAAGGGGATCGGGTGCCTGCCTGCCGGGCCGAAGCTGGCGAAGACCCCCGTCGGGTCAAGCGTCGGCTTGGGCCGGTAGAAGCCGACCTCCCGCGGCTTGCTCGGATTGGCGATGTCCACGATGCGCAGCCCGTCGGAGTACCAGCTCAGGTACAGCGTGGTTCCCCGGATCTGCGGGTTGTGAGCCGTGTAGAACCCCGAGGTCGAGTTCGTCAGCGAGTGCGGCGTGGCGAAGTCGCTCAGATGCTGCGGGCTTGCGGGACTGGCGATCCCCCAGAGCCGCGCGAAGCCCCAGGTGTCGCCACGCTCTTTCGGTTCCCCGGCTGCGACCAGCTCGCCGGGGCTGAAGTCCTCGTCGGTGGTGACCAGCACCGTCCCGGCCGCGTTGGGCATCGCCGAGTGAGTGTCGCCCTCGCTGCCCGCCGGGTAGCGCGTGCGCCCCACCATGCCGATGGCGGCGGGGTTGGAGATGTCGACGATGACCGCGCCCGCGTCCCAGTAGGCGACGTAGGCGGTCATGCCGTCGGAGCTCGGCGAGGCGCTGTGGCCAAAGACCGCCCCGAAATGGCCGCGGCACAGCGGCTGCTGCCCGGCGGGCGGGGTGCAGTCGAACGGGGCCGGCAGGCCGATGCCCGCGATCCCAAACGGCAGCCCGCCGTCCTTGCCGGCGCCCCAGTCGTCGGTCCGGACCGGGTGGCGCGGGTCGGTGACCTCGACCAGCTGGAAGTCGCCGACCGTCCCATCCGAGGCGAGCTCCGAGAACGGCACGGCCGCCAGCGCGAACACC
>DASYUT010000242.1 GCA_036000965.1 Actinomycetes bacterium | reverse complement strand
GATCATGGCCACCGCCTCCCGGCTGGCGTGGGCCATGGCCAGAGACCACCGCCTGCCCGCCCATCGGACACTCGCCCAGGTGCCCCGCCCGTCCGGTGGCCCACCCTGGGCCACCGTGCTGGTTGCCGGGTCGAGTGCGCTCATCGTCGTCACGCTCGGCGGCAACCCCGACGCGCTGACCACCTTGTTCACCGCCTCCACGCTCATGCCCGCGATCCTGTACACCGCCACCGTCGTGGTCTACCTGTGGACCACCCAGCGACGCCACGCACCCACTGAGCTGGACCAGGCGCCGTTCCGGCTCGGCAGCTGGGAACGCCCGGTGGTGGCCGGCGCGCTGGGCTGGCTCGGCGTCGAGCTGGTGATCCTGCTCGCCCCTGCCCGCTTCCGCCCCGCCCAGACCTATGCGATGGCCGCGGTCGCGGTCGGCCTGGTCGTCTACGCGCTGATGCGGCTCGTCGAGCCCGCCGCGATGACCAGCCAGCCAGCACCCGCCCAGGACACCCCACCCGTCCCCGACGCGGGGCTGGCCGGGGAGCAGCCGCTATGGTGACCGGCACTGCATCCCTTGTGGGGCCGGGCGGGATGAGCATGGTTGGCGTGGTCGTGGTCGGGCTCGTCGTGCTGGGCGCGCTGCTGATGATCGTCGCGCTGCTCTACGCAGATTATCAGGACGAGCGCGCCCATCGGCGGCGGATGGCCCGAGCCCGGCGCAGGCAGCATGGCTGAGCCAGCCAAGCAGGGCCACCACACGCCCAACCCCGGGGGCCGCAACGCCGTCATCACTGGCGCCCGGGGCGGGATGTCCCACGGCTACTACTACAGCCGCAGTGCTCTGCGGCAGGCTCCTCTGTCGCTGGGTGAAGCCGCAACCGGGTGCCATGGGATAGCGGGAGGGTCTGCTGTGGTCTTCGCAGCCGGACCAACATCGGGTTCTGGCGTGGTCGTGCCCGTGTCGACGGCATCAGGCTCGTGCCCGCCGCTGCCACTTCCAGCAGCGGGCACAGCGACAGCGGCAACAGGAACGGGGCCGCCACGCCGGCGGCCCCGTGGGCGGACCGAGTTCAGCCTGCCGCAGCGGGCTGGACGCCGGCTGCGGTCAACGGCGCTGTCCGGGCGCGCCGCAGCAGGACCCCGCTGGTGATTGCTGTCCACAGCAGGAACAGCAGGAACCCAGGGCCGACGTCGGCGTGGACGAACAGCCCGTTGACGAACACGGCAGCCGCCGTGACCGCAGACAGCCAGCCGAGCCAGCGCGGCAGCACACCGGTGTGCAGCGCCACCACCGCGGCGCTCGCCGCGACGAGCGCCAGCGGGACCATGCTCAGCACGAACGCGCCGCTGCTGATGTCCTCGAGGGCGCTCTGGACCCGCGGGTCGATCCCCGTGGCCTGCCCGGCGATCTCCACGGCGCCGCTGCCGAGCTTGATCCCCAGCCCGACCACACCCGCGGCCAGCGCCGTCGTCGACAGCCAGGCCGGCTCGGCGCAGGACGCCGCACAGGTAGGTCAGGAAGGGGACGAACAGTACCAGGCCGATCACGGCGACGCGGAGCCTGAGGCCGGGATCTGCGATGAAGCTGGCGCCGAAGAGCAGGCTCGCGTACAGGATGCCGCTCG
>DASYUT010000241.1 GCA_036000965.1 Actinomycetes bacterium | reverse complement strand
GCAGGCCGTACCGAACAACCAGCCCTCTTGTCCCTTACCAGGCTGTTGCACAAAGGGTGCGGGCTGGCGGCGGTGCTCGGTTCGATGGGTAGCGCCACGAAGCTGGCCACGCCGTCGCCGTCATGGTCTTGGAGCACTTGGTGGTGGGAGGACAGAGACCCGGCAGGCGCACCGTCTCGGGTGCGCCTGTTGAGGGTCCCAGGGATCAGCGTGTGGCGTCGATGGCGTGGAGGGAGGTGACCGTTTGGACGGTCCAGCCCACGGACGCGCCGCCCATGACTCGCATGGTGAGCGCGCCGCCCTGGACGGTGTAGGCGCAGTCGAAGCCGAAGTTGCGGTAGGTGCAGCCCGTGAAGGTGGGTGGGTGGCGACGGTCCCCCAGGCTGAACATCGCGTCGACGGCGGTCGCTGACGCGGCCTTGCGCGCCTCGGCCCGGTTGTTGGCCAGCCAGGCGTCGACCAGGTGCCTGGCCGAGGTCTGCGGGCTCGCGAACCGCAGCGGCGCGTCGATGGAGACGACGCGGTAGCCCGCGGAGGCGCCGCCCTCGACTCGCATGTCGATGTGGAACACGCCGTTGGCGTTGGGGTATGAGTAGACGCAGTCGAAGCCGAGGCTCTGGGACCAGCAGCCGGTGAACCGGGGCCGAGGGCTGGGCGATATGGCCCACAGCGCGCGGACCGCGGTGGGCGAGGCGGCCTGGAGCGCGCGCTGCCGGTCGCGTGCCTGCCACGCGTCGAACAGGTGCCTGGCCGCCAGCGCCGGGTCGGAGATCCGCGGCGTGGGGGCGGGCGTCGGGTGCGTGGTGTCGGTGGGGTAGTCGAGTGCGCGGCAGGCGCGCAGCATCGCCGAAGTGATGTCGGCATCGCTACAGGCGATTCCCTGTCCTTCCGCCACGCTCTGCCACGAGCCGTTGACGTCGCGCAGGAAGAGCTGCTCGGCGTCGTACTGGGGATGCCCGGGCGGGTTCTGTCTGGGGATGGCGAACACCTGGGCGTAGCCGTTGCGGCAGCGCCTGATGTCGGCTCGCACGATGATGAGCTCGCTCGAGGGATTGTCGAACTTGTGCTTGAGCAGCGGCAGGAGCACTTGGGAGGCACACGCGGCGTGGAACGAGCCGGAGGTGGAGGTCGTCACCCTGGTGGTGGGAGCGGTGGGCGTGGTGGAGGCCGGGGTCCCCGCTGCCGTGGTAGGCGCCACGGTGGTGGCGGATGCTGCGGCGGAGGGGTGGGTGCTGGAGTAGGCGACGTAGGAGCCGACGGCGACCGCGGCGGCGGTGAGCAGGACAGCGGCGATGATGCGGGCTGGTCGCATGGCGACCTCGTCTCTGGAAAGCACGACCCTCGTGGGTCCTGCTGCCAGCGTGGCCGAGGCTGGTCACGGCGCGCCGACGGGCCGGCTTCGCTGCAACGGCGAAACGGCCTCGATCCGGCCGCTGCACGGTTTCGCGCTGAACACGTTGACGCTTAACAGCCTGTTGCACGAAGCTGTGCGGCCGGTCCGCCGTCCGTAACGTCACCGAGACGGAGGTCGGCCACACTGGCACGCGATCCGCGATGCTAGGAGGGTGGCGGTGCCGGTGGTGGGCTACGTGCAGCAAGGACCATGGCGGTGAACCCTGCCGCCCGACCCGCCCGGCTGCGCCGGTGGTTGGGCGTGTGGGCGTGGACGCTGTGGGCGCTGGCCATCTTCGGCCTGGCCGTGACCGTCTGGCTGGATCGCCTGCTTCGCCAGGCCGGCCGGCCCGACCTGGCGAAGCTGGCCGCGCTCCCCGCGGTTGCGCTGGTGAGCGCGGCCACGGTCGGGGCGGTGCTGGCCAGCCGCCGCCCAGCGCACCCGGTCGGCTGGCTGCTGCTGGCCTTGGGCCTGTTCATGGCCGCGGGCGGGGTGGCCTCGCAGTATGCGCCCTATGGGCTGCTGGCCCGGCCTGGCGCCCTGCCAGCCGCCAGCGCCGTGGCCCTGTTCTACCCCGTCACGGCCGTGGCGGCCGGGGCCGCGCTCGGCTTTGTCCTGCTGCTCACCCCGACCGGGTCGCTGCCCTCGCCGCGCTGGCGCTGGTGGGCCAGGATCATGGTGGCCGTGCCGGTCGGCTGTCTGCTGGTGGTGATACTGGCGCCCAACCCGTTGGGTCAGTCGTACCAGGCGGTCGACAACCCGCTGGACCTGCATGCCTTCGGCGGTGTCGTGCTAGTCGCCCACCAGGTCGCCCTGGCGGTCACCAACCTGGCCGTGGTGGTCGCCGCCGGGTCGCTGGTGGTGCGCTTTCGCCGCGCCCGCGGCATCGAACGCCAGCAGCTGCGCTGGGTGGCGCTGGCAGCAGGGCTGGTGGCGCTGGTGACGGTGGTCGTCCTGGCCGCCTTGGCGCTGGGGGCCTTTGTCCTAGCTGGCTGGGTGGGCAGCGTCTGCGTGGCGGTCCTGCCGGTGGCGATCGGCGCGGCGATCGCCCGCTACCGGCTGTACGACCTGGACCGCATCATCAGCCGCGCGTTGAGCTACGGGCTGCTGACGGTGCTGCTGGGTGGTGGCTACGCCGGGGTGGTCCTCGGGTTGGGCCAGCT
>DASYUT010000240.1 GCA_036000965.1 Actinomycetes bacterium | reverse complement strand
CGGAACGGGATGGCGGCGTTCAGGGCGGCGGCCAGCACCAGCCCGACGGCGACCGTGAGCGGCACGTTGATGATCAGGAAGATGACCACGTTGAGCATGGCCCGGCGGAACACCGGGTCGGCCAGCGCGTCGGTGAAGTTCTGCAGGCCGACGAACGGCCGCTCCACGATCGCCCCAGGCGCCGCGAAGAAGTAGTCATGGAACGAGATGTAGACCGCGAACCCCAGCGGGTAGGCGAAGATCGCGGCCAGGAACACCACGTAGGGGGCGACGAACAGGTAGCCGAGCGGCTGCCGGCCGAGCAGCCGCCGCCGAAGCGGCGGCCGGGTGGCCGGCGTGGCGATCGCGGTCATCGCGCTAGCTCCTGGCCGCCAGGGTCTTGACCTTCTCGGCGGCCTGGTTGAAGGCGCCCTGGATGTCGGCCTTGCCGAAGATCACCGCCTGCGAGTAGGCGTTGCGGAACGTCTGCCAGATCTCCACCGAGTTCGGCACGTTGGGGACCTCGACGGTGCGGGCGGCCTGCTCGGCGAAGATCGTGTACTCCGGGTGGCTCTTGAAGTAGTCCGGGTAGGCTGTGGTGACATCGGTCCGCATCGGCATCTGCCCGGTCATCTCCAGCAGCTTGCCGTCGCTGTCCTTCGAGGTGGCGAACTTCAGGAAGTCCCAGGCGGTCGACCGGTTCTTACAGCTCGAGTACATCGCGCTCGACTTCTCATCGGAGAAGGTCTGGATCTGGCTCGGGTCCTTGCCGTCCTTGGTCGGCACCGGCACGACGCCCCACTTGACCTTGTCGCCGTAGACCGCGATCGCCCACGGCCCGACGATCGCCATGGCCGCCTTCTTGTCACCGAACGCGTCGCCGTTGTACAGCTCCCGCTGGGCCAGGCCCTGGTCGTAGAGCTGCTTCCAGAACTGCGCCACGGCGATCCCGTCGGGGCCGGCGAACTGCGGCTCACCGTTCTCGACCAGCTGCTTGCCGCCCGACTGGGCGATGAACAGCGGGTAGAAGTCGAACCACGGCTGGAAGAACTCGCTGGACGGCGCGGGCCAGATGGCCGCCTTGACGCCGCCCTTGGCCACCAGCGTCTTGGCGCTGGCGAGGAACTCGTCGTAGGTCTTCAGCGGGGGGTTCTTGGTGTCCAGGCCGGCCTTGGCGAAGACGTCCTTGTTGTAGAAGATCATCACCGGGTTGGTCTTCCACGGCATCTGGTAGAACTTGCCGTCGGGTGACTTGTACTGGTCGGCCCGCGGCCCGGTCCGCGTCTGGATGTAGGACGCCCCGTCGCTGAAGGAGTCCAGCGCCACCAGCCCGCCCTGCTTCTGGAACTGCGGCACCGCGGCCGGCGCGGTGTTGAAGACCAGGCAGGGAGTGTTCCCGGCCGTGATCGAGGCGCCGATGACCTCCTCGGAGCTCTTGCCAGCCGGGATCTCCTCGGCGGTCACCTGCTCGCTGGCGTGGTCCTTGTTCCAGGCGGCGACGGTCGCCTTGCCCCACTTCACCTCTTCGGCGTTGTTGGAGTACCAGATCTTGATGGGGCCCCTGGCGGACGCGGCCTTGGTGGCGCTCGTGCCACCGCCCCCGCCACCGCAGGCGGCCAAGCCGAAACTTACGACAACAAGGGCGACGATGAGGCGGCTACGGGTGCCGAGCATGTCGAACCTCCGGTGGTCGAATTGCCGTCGTGCTGTCGCTGCTCACGGCGAGCCGATGCTTGTTGGAGCCTCGAGCGTCGCGCGACCGCTCAGGAGGCTCGCTGCGGTCCAGGGTCTGGTCGGCGCCGTCCTTTCGGTTGCCTGGGCGGGGCGGTGGACGCCCGCACGATGAGCCGGGGCAGATCGAGCTGGATGCTCGGGACGGGCTGGCGCTCCACCACGGCGAGCAGGGTGCGAGCGGCGGCCTGCCCCCAGGCCAGGGCGTCCTGGCGCACGGTGGTCAGCGGCGGGGCCAGGTGGGCGGCCAGGGGGATGTCGTCGAAGCCGACCACCGACAGTCCCCGGGGGACCTCGAGGCCGGCTTCCAGGGCGACGCCCATCCCGGCGATGGCCATCAGGTCGTTGCTGTAGACGATCGCGGTCGGCGGGTCTGGCTGGCCGAGCAGCCGCCTGGTCGCCTTCGCGCCGCCCGGACCGGTGAAGTCGCCCGCCACCACCGGCCCGGGCGTGAGGCCGGCCCGGCGCAGCGCCCGCCGCCAGGCGGCACGCCTGGACGCGGAGTGGATGTAGCCGGGAGCGCCGGCGACGTGGGCGATCCGGGTGTGGCCGAGCTCGACCAGATGGGCGACGGCCTGCTCCACCCCGTACCGGTCCTTCACGGCGACCCACGGCAGCGGGCAGTCCCCGGCCGGCGGACCCACGGCGACCGCCGGCAGCCCGAGCTCGACCAGGAGCTCGAGCCGGGGGTCGTGGCGCCGCAGGTCGGTGAGGAACACGCCGTCGACCCGGTCCTCCCGGGCCAGACGGCGGTAGCTGCCGGCCTCAGCCCGCCGGTCGTCCCCGACGACCTGCAGGACGAGCGCGTAGCCGCGTTCGGCGAGCACCGTCTCGACGCCGGCGACGAAGTGCGGAAAGAACGGGTCGGCCGCGAGCAGTTCCGGCGAGCGCGACAGGACGAGCCCGAGGGCGAACGCCCGCGAGTGCGAGAGGGCCCGGGCTCGGGTACTGGGTCGCCAGTCGAGGTCGCGTGCAGCATCCAGGATGCGGGCGCGCGTGGCGTGTCCCACACCCGGCCGGCCGTTGAGGGCGAACGACACCGCGCCCTTGGACACGCCGGCCTGGCGCGCGACGTCGTCGATGGTGGGGCGGCGCTGACCCGTTGGGACCTCCCGTGGTGCAAGCAAGCCCGAGAACGGCCGCTGCTCTGGCGCCATCCGCCGAGCTTGTCGTGCTCTATGCAGTAGACCGGTTTAGTGATACACAGGATAGACCGGTTTAGCACTCCACCGTCAAGCGGTTGCTCGAGGCCCGTCCCGCTGGAGATGTCTCATGGCGCGCAAGCTCCCCGCCCGGCCGTCCATCGCCGTGCTCACCGTGCTCGCCCTCACCGTGGCGGTGCTCGCGCTGCCCGCGACCCCGGCGGCCGCGGGCGAGGCGCGGCTCACCAACCTGGCCCACCTGGACTTCCTCGGCGACCGGGTGACGCCACCGGCTCAGGCGGGCCACGACACCTACCGGCTGGCCGAGGAACCGTCCATCGGGGTGCTGTGGACCTACGCCGAGCGTCAGCCCGACGGCACCTACAAGCGGGTTGGCGGCGGCGCCCACGACCCGGTCACCAACACCTGGGGGCAGGGCGCGTTCAACGCCGACGACATGACCCGGTCATCAGTGGTCTACCTGCGCCACTGGCACCAGTTCGGCGACCCCACCAGCCGCGACCACGCCTACCAGCTGCTCCGCGGGGTCGCCTACCTGCAGACGAGCTCGGGGCCGAACGCCGGCAACGTGGTCCTATGGATGCAGCCCGACGGCACCCTGAACCTGAGCCCGACCCCGCCCGACAACCCCGACCCAAGCGACTCCGGCCCGTCGTACTGGCTGGCCCGCACCATCTGGGCCCTCGGCGAGGGCTATGCCGCGTTCCACACCGCCGACCCGGCGTTCGCCCGCTTCCTGCGCGCGCGCCTGGACCTCGCCCTGGACGCTCTGGACCGCCAGGTCCTCGACCCGAGGTACGGCACCTACCAGACCGTCGACGGACTGCGCTGGCCGGCCTGGCTGATCGTCGACGGCGCCGACGCCTCCTCCGAGGCCCTGTACGGCCTGGTCGCCTACGTGCGGGCCGGCGCCGACGCCCGCGCCGGCCGCGACCTCACCCGCCTGGCCAGCGGCATCGCGGCGATGCCGCTCGGCGACGCTCGGCACTGGCCGTTCGGGGCGGTCATGCCCTGGGGCCTGTCCCGTTCGGTCTGGCACGCGTGGGCCGACCAGATGGCCGGCGCGCTGGCCGAGGCCGGCCGCCTGCGCGGACGACCCGACTGGGTCGGGATTGCGGTCGGCGAGGCGGGGCGCTTCACCCCCCACCTGCTCGCCCAGGGCGGCGCCGAGAACGGCTGGCTGCCGGCACCGGCCGACCGGACCCAGATCGCCTACGGCGCCGACGCGACCCTGCAGAACCTGCTCCGCACAGCAGAGGCGGCCGGCCGCCCCGCCTTCCGCGACCTGGCCGGCATCGCGGCCGCGTGGTACTTCGGTAACAACCCGGCCGGGGTGGCGATGTACGACCCGGCTACCGGGCGGACCTTCGACGGTATCAGCCCCGACCGGACCGTCAACCGCAACTCCGGGGCGGAGTCGACCATCCACGGGCTGCTGTCGATGCTCGCCCTGGACGCCCGGGCCGACGTCGCCGCCCGGGCCCGGCTGGCCGGGCGCCGCGCGCAGGTGACCTGGCAGCTCGTCGAGGCCGAGGCCGGCCAGCTCACCGGGTCGGCCAGCGTGGTCACGCCACCCGCGGCGTGGACCGGTGAGAGCGCCTGGAGCGGCGGCAGCTACGTCGAGCTCGGCCCCGGCGGCCAGGTCACCAACACGCCGATCCTGCCGGTAACCGGCCGCTACCTGCTGCTGCCGGTGTTCGACCGCCAGCAGCTCCCGGCCGGCTCGGTCGCGACCCGGCACGCGCTCGACGGGGTGGGCGCCGGGGTGGTCGACCACGGCGGCGCCGGGCCGCAGGGCGTCACCCCCACCCCCGGCTACCTCACGGTCGGCACGACCCCCGCGGCGCCAGCGGCGGCGGCCGGTCCGGCCACGCTGCTGAGCGCCTATGCCGGCGATGGCCCGGTGGCACGGCTGGACGCCGTGCTCGTCCAGCCCGAGGTCGAGTGGCTGGTCCTCGCTGGCGCGGGCGGCGGTCAGGCGCTGCTGCGCAGCTTCGCGCGGAGCCCGCGGACGCAGGCGGTCACGCTCGAGGGGAGCGGCGCGACCACGGCACGGGCCTACGACCAGCTCGGCCGGCTCGTCGTCACGGTGACGAGCCCGTCGGGCACCGTGGCAGCCCCGGTCGGGGCGGGCGCCTTCACCCTGGTCACCCGCTGATCCGAGCAGCCCTCTCGCGCGTCCGTGGACGCTTGCCAACGAGGCAAGTGGTCACCCAGGACCGGCCTCGCCCGTCACGGGAGCTGGCGACCATCGTGACCTCGCTCGACAAGCCCTGGGCCGTGGGGGTTGCACGTGCTCGTCGAGCCTCACTTCTGGTCCATCGACCACGGCCAGCAGCTCGAGCGTCAGGGCGCCGCGCGGCGGCGCCGGGGTGGCCGGCCGAGCAGGCGCAGCGGCCCGCCGAGCGCGTAGACCGCCGAGCGGATGCCCGCGTTGTGCCACACGTTGCCGGCGTTGGCCCACTGGCGGCGCCGGTCGACGCAGACGACGGTCGTGGTCACCTCGGGTCGCTCCACGCCGAGATGGCCGGCGAGGTTGGCGAGCGTCCGCTGCCAGAAGCGGTCCTCCTGCCGGTGGATCGCAAGCGGCATGGCCAGCTCGTACAGGGGGTCGTTGGCGCGCAGCAGCACCTGCGCCTGCGCGGCGGTGACCTCGTCGCGCCGGTCGGCGCTGAAGGTGATCCACCCGGCGAACATGTGCCCCTGCGGCGTCATGAAGGTGAACGACTCCTCGTCGGCGTACAGCACCAGCACGCCGGTGGAGAGCTTGACGCCGCCGCCGACCGAGATGTTCAACAGCGCCACCTCGCCCGGCGCGATGCCGGTCAGGGGCCCGTAGAAGCGGCCCGTCGCCGGCCAGAAGCTGGCGAAGGCGCTCTTCCACGCGGCGACGACCTCGGCGGGTGACAGGTCGACGCCGGGCAGCTCGACGCGGTAGGTCTTCTGCCACATCCGCCCGAAGCCCTGCACGGGGCCGACCACCCGCTTGCCGGTGACGTTCAGGTTGAAGGCCTCGGCCGGCACCTCGCCGAGGCGTAGGGTCGAGACGTTCTTCGCCCAGTAGGCGGCGTCGCGCGGGGTCGGCACTGCCGCCTCGCCGTCGGCCGCGGGTGGGATGGTCATGGCGCGCTCCTCTCGTGCTCAGCCGGGGCTACCACCTGCTGCGCGAGCCCCGGACCCCGGTCAGCGGCCGGCGGCGGCGAGCGCCGCCGCCTCGCTGTCGTGGGTGCCGATCGCCTCGTCCAGGCGGGTCAGCTCGAAGATCTGCCGGTAGTGGTCGCTCAGGCCGTAGGCCAGCAGGCGCTGGCGCTGGCGGTTGGCGCGCACCAGCAGGGTCACCAGCATGCCGATGCCGCCCGAGTTCATGTACTCCAGCCCGCTGAAGTTCAGCACGACTGCCCTGGTCGTCGGTCCGCTCGCCTTGGCGTACGCGTCGCTGAGGGCGTGCTCGCTGGCGGTGGTGACGTCGCCGCGGATGTCGATCACGCTGACGTGCTCGTCGGCCTCGCGCACCTCGAGGGTGACGGTTCCAGGGCTCATCGGTGTCCTCCTCGTGCCGTGCGGACGCCGTCCGCGTCGCCTGTGGTCGCGCCGCCCACGGCGCTGTCCTCGTCGGGGTAGATCGCGATGAAGTCGGAGAGCCGGGTGATCTGGAAGATCTGCTGGTAGTGCTCGCTCAGGCCGCTGGCGACGAGCGGCCGGCGCTCCTTGCGGGCGCGCGCGAGCACGCCCAGGATCACCGCGATGCCGGTCGAGTTGATGTAGCCGACCCCGGCGAAGTTCAGCAGCACCGGGCCGGTGCCGGCGCCGCTGGCCTCGTCGTAGGCGCGCTGGAGGACGGCGTCGGCGTCGCGGTCGATGTCGCCCGTCAGGTCGATGACCTCCGTACCGCCGTGGCGGCGCACGGCCGCCCGCAGCTCAGCTCGGCCCATCTGGCACCTCCTGCTGGTCGGCGCTTGCCAGGCGCAGGACGAGCTCGACCGTGTGGCGCGGCCCGTCGCTCGCGGTGCGCAGGTCGTCCACCATGTTGCGGATCAGGAACAGCCCCCAGCCGCGCGGGTCCTGCACGCCTGCGAGCTTGGCGTCCAGGTCGGGCTGGGCCGGCTCCGGCAGGCCCGTGGCGCCGCCCTGGTCGGTGACGTGCACCCGCAGCTCGGTCGGGGAGGCGAGCACGCGGACCTCGACAGGCACCTCGGGCCGGCTGCCGTTGCCGTGCTCGATGGCGTTCATCGTCGCCTCGGCCACGGCGGTCTTGAGGCGCTCCAGCCGCGGGCCGGGCAGGTTCAGGCCGGCGGCCGCGGCGGCGACCCGCTCGATCGCGAGGCGCTCGTTGCCAGGCTCGCTCGCCACGGCGAACTCGGCAAGGACCCGTGCGTCGCCGGGCTCCGCGGCGGCGGCGCCGAGCAGCGCGGCGCTGCCGGCGCCGCCGGAGCGCTGCAGCGTGACCAGGGTGATGTCGTCCTCCTGCTCCCAGTCCGGTCCGGTGAACCGGGCCAGCTCGCCGAGCAGGTGGTCGATCAGCTCCTCCCCGCCGGGACGCTCGCCGACCAGCTTGGCGAGCCGCGGGAAACCGAACATCTCTCGTCCGGGCCCGTGCGCCTCGGCCAGCCCGTCGGAGTGCAGCAACAGCGCGTCGCCCGGCGCCAGCACCACCTCGCGCTCCTCGTAGCGCATCCCCGGGAGCAGCCCGAGCGGCATGCCGATCGCGCGCAGCTCGGTCACGCCGCCGTCGCCGCGCACGTACGGCAGGTTGTGCCCGGCGTTGGCGAAGCGCAGCAGGCCGCTGGCCGGGTCGAGCACCGCGTACAGGCAGGTGACGAACATGTGCGCGGGCATGTCAGCCACCAACAGGTCGTTGACCTGCTCCAGCAGGTCCGAGGGGGCGAGCAGGCGGGGCGCCTCGGCCCGCAGGATCGAATGGGTCGTCGCCATCACCAGCGCGGCGGGCACGCCCTTGTCGGTGACGTCGCCGATGACGATCCCGACCTGCCCGCCGGGCAGGTTGACGAAATCGTAGAAGTCGCCGCCGACCTCGCGGGCGGGCCGATAGAAGGCGGCGACGTGCCAGCCGGCCAGGTGGGGCAGCTCGTGCGGCAGGAACTGCTGCTGGATGAGCTGCGCCACCCGCAGCTCCTGCGCGATCCGCTCGCGCTCGCGGACCTCCGCCTGCTGCTGGCGCACGAGCTGCGCGACGCGCACCGCCGGGGCCGCGTGCGCGGCCAGGTCGTCGAGCAGCTTGCGGTCGTCGTGGGAATAGTCCTGCTCGCTGCGGCGCGGGCCGAGCTTCAGCAGCCCGATCAGCTCGCCCTGGCTGATCAGGGGGATGACCAGCCGGGTCCCCTCGCCGCGCAGCGCCGTCAGGGCCGCCGAGTCCAGCTCCAGCGTCTCCAGGTCGACCGCGCCGCCGGCCGTCTGGAAGTACGCGAGCAAGGGGTCGTTCGGCGCGATGCTCAGGTCGGTGGCCGCCTGCGGCGTCCCGGCCGCCGGCGCCGGCACTGGGGTCGCCGACGCGGCCCGCCGCGCCAGCCGGGTCCAGCCGCTCGATCGCATCGTCATCTCACCGCCTCCATGCAGGTTGTAGCGGGCCAGCGTCCCGCTATCGTTACGGCGAGCGTGACATCCTCGAGGCGTGCCCGGAAGCCCGGCGCGCGGGATCAGCCCGGGAGCGGAAGGGAGCCCGGGAGCGGGATCAGCCCGGGAGCGGAAGGAGCCCGGGAGCAGGATCAGCCCGGGAGCGGAAGGGAGCCCGGGAGCGGGATCAGCCCGGCGCGGGATCAGCCTGAGAGCGGAAGGAGCCGGCCGATGACCATGCTGCGGGTCGCCACGCTCGGGCCGCTCCGGGTCGAGCTGGACGGCGCGCCGGTCTCGCCCGACACGCGCAAGGCGGTCGCGCTCCTGGCCTACCTCGCTGTCACCGGCGAGCGGCACAGCCGCGACGTGCTCGCCGGGCTGTTCTGGCCGGACCAGGACACCGCGCACGCTCGCGGCGCGCTGCGCCGCACCCTGTCGGCGCTCGGCAAGTCGCTCGGCGGCGGCTGGATCGCCGCGGACCGCTCCACCATCGGCCTGAACCGGGTCGGGCTCGAGCTGGACCTGGCCCGCTTCGAGCAGCTCCTTGCGGACTGCCGCCGCCACCCGCACCCGCCGGAGGAGGCCTGCCACGCCTGCCTCGGCCGGCTCGCGGAGGCGGCCGCCCTGCACCGCGGCGAGTTCCTCGAAGGGCTCGCCCTGCGCGGCGCGGACGGGTTCGACGAGTGGCGCTTCTTCCAGGCCGAGAGCCTGCGCCGGCAGCTCGCCCGGGTGCTCGAGCGGCTCGCCCGGGGCCTCGCGGCGCTGGGCGAGTGGGATGACGCGGTCGCCGCGGCGCGGCGCTGGCTCGCGCTCGACCCGCTCCACGAGCCCGCCCACCAGGAGCTGATGCTGCTGTACGCGTGGAGCGGCCGCCGCGCCGCGGCGCTGCGCCAGTACCGCGCCTGCATCCGCGTGCTCGACCAGGAGCTCGGCGTCGCGCCGCTGGAGGAGACCACCGCCGTGTACCGGACGATCGCCGAGGACCGACCCCCGCCTCCCCCTGTGCCGCCGGGTCCGGGCCTGGCGCCGGGCGGGGCGCCGGCTGCGTCCCGCGCCGCCGCGGCCGGAGCGCCCGCCGCGGCCGTGGTGCCCGCGGCGGGGCGCCGGCCCGCCCGCGCGACCGGCGTGGCGGCAGGGCTGCCGCTGGTCGGGCGCGCCACGGAGTGGGCGGCGCTGCGCGCCGCGTGGGAGGGGTCCGCCGCGGGCGGCCGGCTGGTGGTGATCGAGGGCGAGACCGGCATCGGCAAGACCCGGCTGGGGGAGGAGCTCGCGGCGCACGCGGCCGCGCGCGGCGCGGTCGTGCTCGTGCGGCGCTGCTCCGAGGAGGAGCGCGGGCTCGCGTACGGGCCGGTCGCCGAGCTGCTCCGCGCCGCGGCGGCGCGGCCCGCGGCGACGTGGGGCCCGCTGCCCGACCACTGGCTCGCGGAGGCGGCGCGGCTGGTCCCGGAGCTCGGCGCGCTCCGCCCCGGCCTCGGCGCGGCGCCGCCGCTGGACGGGCCCGGCGCGCTCGGCCGCTTCCTGGACGGGCTCAGGCAGGCGCTGCTCGCCGCCTGCCGCGGCCCGCTGCCGGCGGTGGTGCTCCTCGACGACCTGCACTGGGCCGACGACGCCACCCTCGACGTGGTGGGCTACCTCGCCCGGCGGCTGCGCGACGCGCCGCTGTGCCTGGTGGTTGCGTGGCGGGGCGAGCAGGTGCGGCGCGACCACCGCCTGCGCCGGCTGCTGGCCGAGGCGCAACGCGACCACGCCGCGCTGCACCTGCCGCTCGCCCGCCTCGACGAGGCGGCCGTCGCCGAGCTCGTCGAGGCGGCGCTGCCCGCGCAGGCGCCGCACGCAGGCGAGCTGTACCGGGAGAGCGAGGGCCTGCCGCTGTTCCTGGCCGAGCACGTGGCTGGGGCGCTCGGCGGTGACGCGGCCGGGCCGGGCCCGCTCGGCGTGCGCGAGCTGCTCGCCACGCGCGTCGCCGCGGTCGGCGGCACCGCCCGGCAGGTCCTCGCCGCCGCCGCCGTGATCGGCCGCTCGTTCGATCTGGACACCGTGCGCGAGGCGAGCGGCCGGGGCGAGGAGGAGACGGTCGCGGCACTCGAGGAGCTCGCTGGGCGGGGACTGGTCCGCGAGCTCGGCCAGGACGGCTACGACTTCGTCCACGAGCGGCTGCGCGCCGCCGCGGACGAGCAGACCAGCCTCGCGCGCCGGCGCCTGCTGCACCGGCGTGTCGCCGAGGCGCTGGAGCGCCGCGCGCCCGGCCGCGACGCCGGCGCCGCCGCCGCGCGCGCGGCGCGCCACTGGCACGCCGCCGGCCGCGACGCCGAGGCCGCCGCCGCGTTCCGGCGCGCCGGCGACCACGCCCGCGCGCTGTACGCCAACCGCGACGCGCTGGCGCACTACCGCAGCGCCCTGGCGCTCGGCGACCCCGACCCGGCTGGGCTGCACGAGGCCGTCGGCGACCTGGAGACCCTCCTCGGCGCCTACGACGCGGCGCTGGTCGCCTACGAGACGGCGGCGTCGCTCGCCGATGCGGCCGCGCTGGCCGGCATCGAGCACAAGCTCGGCGGGCTGCACCATCGCCGCGGCGACTGGGCCGCGGCCGAGCGGCACTTCGAGGCCGCCCTTGCCGCGCTCGAGGCGGGCGCGGCGGCCGCGGGCGACGACGCCGACCGCGACCGGGACGGCCGCCGTGCGCGGCTGCTCACCGACCGCAGCCTCACCGCGCACCGGGCGGGCCGCTCCGACGACGCGGCCGCCCTGGCCGGGCAGGCGCTCGCCATCGCCGAGCAGGCCGGCGAGACGCTCGCGCTGGCGCAGGCCCACAACCTCCTCGGGATGCTCGCCGCGGGCCGGGGCGAGGCCGCCGCGGCGCGCGAGCACCTGGAGCGCAGCCTCGCCCTGGCCGAGACCCTGCCCGACCCGAGCGCGCGGGTGGCGGCCCTCAACAACCTCGCCCTCGCCCGCGGCGCGGCGGGAGAGCACGCCGAGGCGCTCCGCCTCGCCGGCACCGCGCTCGGGCTCTGCGCCGCTCAGGGCGACCGCCACCGCGAGGCCGCGCTGCACAACAACCTCGCGGACCTGCTCCACGCGCACGGCGACCACGACGCGGCCATGACGCACCTGAAGCAGGCGGTCGCGATCTTCGCCGAGGTCGGCGAGCCGGGCCGCCTGCAGCCGGAGATCTGGAAGCTGGTCGAGTGGTGAGTCGGGCGTCAGCCCGATGTCACCCGTCAGCCGGCTCCATCCCCGGGTCGGCCTCCGATCCGAGAAACGCGCCGTAGGGCGGCAGGAGCCGCGGATCCTTTGAGGCTCGTAACGGGTGCCGTAACGATCCCGCGACGGTCACCGAGGAGCCTGCTGCCAATCCACGCAGCAAGGGAGTGATCGTGCGATGACCACCACCACACCCGTCGAGCGGCGGTCCTTCACCTGGGGGAGCCTGGTCCGCCTGGCGGTGGCCGGCGACCTTGTGCTCCTGCTCACCCAGGGGGTCGTGCGCCAGGACCGGGAGGCGCTCGCGGTCGCCGCGGCCATGCTGCTGGGCGCGGGGCTGCTGCGCCTTCGTGGCGGGCTGGCCGGACTGGGGCTGCTGTGCCTGTCGTTTGCCAACCTGGAGCTGTGGATGCTGCCGGCCGCGCTCAGCAACGCGGGCCACCGTGGGGGGCTGGTCGCCATCCTGCTGCCGGCCACGCTGGCGGCGGTCTCCCTGGCCGGCCTGGTCGCCGGCCTGGCCGCGGTCGCGCGCCGGCGCGACCGGGCCGCGGGCGGCGGCGCGGCCCGCCGGGCCGGGCTCGGAGCGGTCGGCGCGGTCGCGGTCGCGCTGGTGGCCGCCGCCGCGGTCGGGCCCGGCCCGGCCCAGCCGGCGCCCGCCGGCGAGCTTGTGCTGGACTTTCGCGACACGGCCTTCCACCCGGCGACCCTGGCCGCCCCGAGCGGCCAGGTGACCGTCTCGGTGACCAACCGTGACCTGTTCTGGCACTCGTTCACGGTCGACCGGCCCGCGGTGAACACCGACGTCCCGGTCGGCGGCACGCGGCGGGTCAGCTTCACCGTCCCGCCGGGCAGCTACCAGTTCTACTGTCGGGTCCCCGGCCATCGGCAGGCCGGCATGGTGGGCACGCTCACCGTCGGCTGAACCTGCGAGCACGACCAGCACGGTCGGGCGGCCCCGCCAGTGGTCGGTGGTCCCTGGAGCCGGTTGTCGTCTCTCCGGCGACGTGGACGCCTGGTGGATGGTCGTGGCTGCCGTAGCGGC
>DASYUT010000239.1 GCA_036000965.1 Actinomycetes bacterium | reverse complement strand
GGGGTCGATTGCGGTGACGGTCCCGCGGGTGCCGTTGGCGACCTCGAGGCGGGCGAGGGCGTTCTTGCCGCACACCACCCGATCCCCCACCGCGACACTCCGCCCCGCGACCTCAAGACGGTCGGGGCCGAGCTGGCCGGCGTCGGCCCTGAGCTGCTGGCAGGCTCGGTTGAACCGCTGAACGTCCTGGCGGCGGTGGGCCAGGATCACCACGTCCTCCCCCGCCTGGTGGGCCTGCCACCAGTCGTCCAGCAGCCCCCGGGTCAGCTCGGCGGGGGTCTCGGCCAGCACCACCCGGTCGTGCTCCCGGTAGAGCGCGACCGCCTCCTCGACTTGGAAGCCGCGGACCAGCTCGAGGGCCTGCTGCTCCCAGGCGGCGTGCTGGCGGCGGTTGACGGTCAGCTCGCTGGCGCCGAGCCGTAGCCGCAGCCCCCGGAACCCCCCACCGGCGTCGATCGAGCCGAGCTGCCGGTCGTCGCCGACCAGGATGACCTTGGCCTGGCCGCGGGCGGCGTGGTCGAGCAGGCGGGCGAGGGTGCGGGTGCGGGTGCCGACCATGCCGGCCTCGTCGACCAGCAGCACGGTCTTGGCGTCCAAGTGCTCGCGGCGCTGGTCGAGGTCGGCCAGCAGCCGGTCCACCGTGCGCACGTCCCCGAAGCCTTCATTGCCGAGCCCGCTGGCGGCCAGCCCGGTGGGGGCGGCGCCCAGCAGCCGGTAGCCGTCCAGCTCGTAGGCGTGGCGGACCGCGCCGGCGACGAAGGTCTTGCCGAAGCCGGCCTTGCCGATCAGCAACGCCACCCCGTCCCCGGAGCGGACCAGGTCGGTGACCGCCGCGGCCTGGTCGGCCTCGATCGTGGGGAACGCCGCCAGCGTGGCCCGCAGGGTCTCGGGAGTGACCACCGCGACCTCGGCGTCTGCCCGGCTGGTCGCGGCGTCGAGCATGCGCTGTTCGACGGCGAGGAGCTCCGGGGTCGAGTAGCGCACCTCGGCGAGCTGCTCGTCCCGGGCGATCACCACCGCCCGCCCCGCAAGGAACCGGTCGGCCAGGGCCTCAAGCTGGCTGAGCATCTCCCCCGCGGAACGGCCGACTGGAAGCCGCCGGGCGAGCTGGTCGACCACGTCGCGGCGGGCGAATGTCGACGCCTGCGCGGTCAGCCCCGCCGGGCCCGCGAGGTCTTCCAACACTGCTGACGTCTCGGCCTCGGTCAGCGCGCGACCGTGGGCGCGGCCGAGCCACTCCGCATACGTCTGTGCGGTCACTCCGTGGCCGGCGAGCTCCGCGCGCCAGTGGTCATAGATCACCGCATCGGGCTCCGCATGATCCTTCGGCCGTCGGGTCGCCCGTGCGGCTTCGCGTGCCGTGCGGGTGTCATCGACCCCCCACGCGTCGCACTGCGCCCGCACCTGCGCCGCGCGCTTAGAGAACCCGTCGCGCAGTGCCTGGTCGTGCCACCCCTCCAGTTCTAGCTGCTCATGGTCGGCCACCTGGATGAACCGCACGCCCAGCCGGCGGGTCAGCTCCGCACGCCACAGCTGCTGATAGACCCGCTCGGCGGTCATCAAGTGCGCCCATAGCCGCTTGGAGTCCAGTGCGGTCGCCCGCCCGTCGGGGCCCTCGGTGAGGTTCTGCACCAGCAGGTGGGTGTGCAGCTGCGGATCCCCCTCCCGGCTGGTGCGGTGGTCGTAGCCGCTCGCCAGCAGCCCCGCACCATCGTGATGCTCGCACCCTGCGTGGCCGCGCCGCACCCCGACCGCGTGCGCTTCGAGCCACCGCACGGTGCCCTCGATCGCGGTCTGGCGTGCGGCCACGTACTCGCGCCGCACCCCCTCGTCCGCACCCGCGTAGAACACGCTGCCCGACTTCACGTCCGAGAGGCACAGATCGAAGCAGGCGTCGCGGTCGTCCACCCGCCGCCCGGCATGCTTGGTGGCCTGGTCGTAGGCGTCGCCGTACAGCTCCCGCGGGTCGACCCCGAGGACCCGCCGGGCCACCCGCTCGACCGTCTCGACCTTCACGTCTCGGCGGCCGACCACCGCACGTAGGTCACCGGCCAAGGCAGCACTGCTCGCGAGCTCCTCGACCGTGATCCCCCGCTCGGCCGCCAGCGCCTGGACGCGCTCGGCCAGCGGCCCGGTGGGCAGCTTGGAGCGCGGGTCGGCGACCCACCGGGGCTGGGCGAGCTACTCGCCGGTGACCGGGTCCTTGCCCTCGAACATCGCGTGGCTGCTCGTCTGCGGCTAGGCCTTCAAGGCCCGCAGCGGCCGCGCGGGCGCCGTACCAGCGGCCTGGCGTCTCGCCCTTGCCTGACAGGTACTCGCAGCGGGACTCGGCGATCTGGCGGATCCAGTAGTCCTCCTGGCCCGCCTTCAGCCCCGCGCCCGCCAGCACCACCCCGCACCCTCCATGCCCGCCCGAGCCGCCGGCCGGCACCGAAGGTGCAGCCGTATTGTGCCTTCAGGACCGGTGAGCAAATCGTAGACGGTGCAGCATTGCTAACAGTGGAAAACAGGACGGGATAGTCCTGGTGGCGAGGCTGGGAATGGCCGTGGGCATTGCTGCGGTGATCAGCTGAAGAGCTGTGACGCACATGCCGAGTGACAAAGCTCGATGGAATCGTTGAAATGGAATGCACGTCCGGTTCTCCATTCGGATGGTGCCAGCTGCGAGGGAGCTGCCGCTTGATCGCGAAAGATCCGATCCAAAAGAGAGCAGGATGACGGTCCGGATCCGGAGCGCCGGACCCCATGACGCAACCGCGCTCTCGAGCTCGGATACCCGGCAGTTCAGAAGAGTTGCGCCCACGGTCGCCACCTTGGCCGAGATCCGTGACGGGGTTGCTGCGAGGCGTGGCTGAACGAACCTCGTGCGTCGACGCCGCCGATCGTCATAGGCTGGTGAGCGAGCGGGCGATCGCTCGGGTGCTGGGATGTTCTGGCCTGAGGAGCCTGCAGGTCCGCTACGAGCGCCACGCGGACATCATGCTTGGGTTGGTGTACTTGGCCTGCGCGCTGATCTGCCGCAACTCGCTGAAGCAGCCGAAGGGCTGTCCGTTGACCCGGGCAGCTACGGTTGGACCCGGAGCTCCGGCGAGCTCGGCTCCTACGGCCAGCCGACGCCCGGTGCGGGTGCCGCAACGGTGAGCACCTGGCCCGTTCGTGGCGCGTCGCCCGCCATGCTGGCCGCACCTGCGTACTCGGCCGCCATCAGGAACAGCGTGCTGTCGTCCACGCCCCCGAGCGTGCAAGCGAAGCAGCCGCGGTCAAGGTCGATCGTGGCCAGCACCTCCCCGCCTTCGCGGACGCGCACGCAACGCTGGTTGGGGACGTCCCCATACCAGACGGCGGTTTCGGCGTCGAGACAGATGCCGTCGGGGACGCCGCCGTCGAGGTCGGCCCACACCCGCCGGTTCGCCAGGCCGCCGTCAGCCGCGATGTCGAAGGCCGTGAGCCTGTTGGCGTAGGACTCGGCGAGGATCAGCGTCTGGTTGTCGGGCGTCACGGCCATTCCGTTGGCGAAGGCGACGCCATCGGCTGCCTGCCGAGCCGAACCGTCGGGGGTGACCAGGGCGACGATGCCGGTGGCGAACTCGCCGCCTGCAAAGCGGCGCCGCAGGGTCCTGGAGGCCGCCGCCGGGTACCGGGTGGGTCAGCCCTCCGGCATGGCCTTGAGCGCGGCCAGGCGCTCGCGCCAGTATGCTCCCGCCTCCTTCGCGGCTGGGGCGTCCGGCAGGCGCTCGTGCTGCCTGGCCACCTGGCTCTTGGCCTTGCCCTTGGCGGTGAAGCCGACGTTGACCTGGGCCGCGCCATCGCCCCCAGTCGAGCTGGAAGAATCGAAGGCTGCGATGGGCTAGGCTCTCAGGCTCGTGCTCTCGGTCGTATGGCCAAGTCATGCTTTCCGACAAGGAGTCCGCCGTCATGTTCCCCGCCGCCTGGTAGACCGCGCATGCGTCCTCTGTTCGGTCGGATTGTTGAGCGCTGGTGTGTCCCCCAGGACGGCTCGCTGTCGGCGACCCCGGATGGATTCTTGAGCGAGCCTCATTGGCTCACCGGTGAGGGGATCGGTTCTCCTGGCGGTCTTGAACCGGTCGCCTCGGTCGCAGCCAGCGGAGCAGTGGTCCTTCTCGGTGAGCCGGGTGTAGGCAAGAGCACAAGCCTTCAAGGCCTGGTCGCGGATTTGCCTCCTTGGGAGGACACGGACGCGAACGAGGGCGGCTTGGCGTGGATCGACCTTGTCGACGTAGATGCCACGACGTTCGACGAGCTTGTCACAACCCCGCTGCAGCGGCTTCCGCCGGTGACGCCCGATGAGGACCGTGGAGTCCCATCTTCTGAGCTTCAACGCCAGGTTGAGCCTAG
>DASYUT010000238.1 GCA_036000965.1 Actinomycetes bacterium | reverse complement strand
GCCATGTCCGGGCATGAACCGTGAGACCGGGCAACCTCCATGGCGCGGAGCGCCGCCCAGCGAGGGCGGTCAAGGGGGTGAGTGGGCGGCCTGTGTCGCGCTCGACACGTACAGCGAAGACGTACCGCGGGATCGCCTACGGGGCGCGAGCCCTATGGCGACGGAGTGCCCGTAGTAGTCGCAGGTGTAACGACCTGCCAGGGAGGCCGGGAGAGCCGGACCGCAGGGCGAAGGGGCACAGGTGACCAGGATGGTCGGCCGGGGAGGGCTGCGTAATGCAGAGTGCTGAAACCGTGCTGAGCGTCATCCGGGAGCGCGGCAGGCGGGGCCTGCCGCTGGAAAGGCTGTATCGGCAGCTGTTCAATCCGCAGTTGTTCCTGCTGGCCTACGGTCGCATCTACGCCAACACCGGTGCGACGACGCCGGGGGTCAGCGCAGAGACCGTGGACGGCATGTCCCTGGCCAAGATCAACAGGATCATCGGCGCGCTGCGCGCGGAGTCGTACCGGTGGTCGGCGGCCAGGCGGGTCTACATCCCGAAGAGGAACGGGAAGCTGCGCCCGCTGGGCATGCCACCGTGGTCGGACAAGCTGGTCGCCGAGGTGGTCCGTCTCCTGCTAGAGGCGTACTACGACGTCTGGTTCTCCGACCACTCCCACGGTTTCCGCCCCGGCCGGGGTTGCCACACCGCGCTGGATGAAGTGGTGTCGGTCTGGAAGGGGACGCACTGGTTCATCGAGGGGGACATCTCCGCCTGTTTGGGTGCATCGTCACACTGC
Organism: Actinomycetes bacterium; assembly: GCA_036000965.1. NCBI lineage: Bacteria > Bacillati > Actinomycetota > Actinomycetes > Actinomycetes bacterium. The sequence goes on along the minus strand of DASYUT010000238.1, from coordinate 1,848 downwards.
TCCTTTCGCTGATTGTCGTGATCAGAACAGGCCGTCTTGGGGTTGGGGAACCTCGATACGCAGGCCTTTTCTGCGTCCGGTGCGGGTGATGACGGCGCGGAGCTCGCCGCGCTTTACTCGTTGCAACACGGTCTGGCGGGAGACGCCGAGCGCGCGGGTGGCGTACTGCATGGCGACCCAGCCGTCGGGGGTGTGGTCGACGAGCATGCCGCACAGCTGGTCGGTGAGGCGGATCCGCCAGGGCGCGCCGGGGGTGGGCTGCTCCCCGGCGACGAAGCCGTCGTTGAGCCAGCGGAGCAGGGTGGAGGGGGCGACGCCGAGGGCTTTGGCGGCGGCGGTCACGGTGAGCAGCTCTCCTTCGGCCGGGTTGTCGCTGGGCTGGTGGCGGGGGATGCCCCAGTGGTGTCGCAGCGGCTGGACTCTACTGGCGGTGTATGACAGTCCGCGGGCGGTGCGGCGTCCTTGCCGGTTGAGGATGCCGGCGATCTTGGCGTCGGGGTAGTGCACGGCCAGGCGGCGTAGCAGGGCGATGGTGTCTTCGTCGGTGCGGATCTTGGGCTGTGGGCGCCGCAGCGGCACGGTCAACTCGCCGGTCGCGCCGCCCTTCCAGCGCAGCACCAGGTCGGCGTGGGGGTTGGGGTGGTCGCGGTGGACGGTGATGTTGACCTCCTCCAGCAGGGTGCGCAGCAGCTGCTTGCGGTCCTTGTCGGTGGTGGTCGGCGCGGTCCAAACGGCGCTGAGGTCGTCGCCGAGGACCAGGATGGTCGCGCGCTCATCGTCGGTGAGGGCCACAGGGCGGGCGGTCTCGCGGCGGGTCAGTTCGGCCTGGGCGTCGGTGAGGTCGCACAGGGCGTGTCCCCAGTCGGCTTCCAAGCCGCGGGCAACCAGCCGGTTTTCGGGATCGACGGCCCGGTAGCGACGCTCGGCCCTGGTCGCGGCGTAGCGGGCCTGTTCGACTTGGCGGCGCCACTGCGCAAGCGCGGCGTCGTGGCCGTCTTGGAGCTGCTGCGCGGCGGCCAGGCAGGCCTTGAGCGCGGCAGGGGCGAGCGCGGCCAGGAACGCCTCGGTGACCGCGGCGTCGATGCCCAGCCCGCCGACGTTCAGGTGCCGGGTGCCGCGGCCGTCGACCAGCGCACCCGGGCCCTGGCGGTAGTAGTTGGGGACGGGCTTGGCCCGACCCCGGTAGAAGACGGCGAGCCTTCGTCCACAGCAGCCGCAGGTGGCCAGGCCCTGCAGCAGCGCGCAGCCTTCCCGCACCGCCCCGGTGCCGGGCTCGTGCGCCTGGGGCCGGGTGTTGGTGCCGATGCGTTGCTGGTTGGCCAGGTAGGTGTCCCAGTCGATGAACCCCTGATGGTGGCTGGTGATGAGGACCTCCCACTGCTCGCGGGGCAGCTTGCGGCGCCGTTTGCGCAGTCCGCCGCCGGCGTCAAGGTAGCGTTCGTCGCGGGTGCGGCCGTAGACGTAGGCGCCGGCGTAGGCCGGATGCGTCAACGTGGTATGGACCGCGTGGTAGGTCGGCTCCACCCAGGTGATCTCGGCGGTTGCGTCGCCGTTGCGCAGGTAGCCGGCGTGTTGCAGCGGCCAGCGCAGGCCCTGGTCGCGCAGCCACAGCCAGGTGGCCCGCACCGACCCGCACACCGCGAACCGCTCGAACACCGCGCTGATGACGCCGGTGACGGCCGCGTCGGGGTGGAAGCAGATCTCCCCGTCGGCCTCACCCCACAGCAGCCCCACCGGCAGGCCCCGGCGCAGCTCCCCACGCGATGCCTTATTCTTGATCCCGCCCTCCAGGCGGGCGCGCAGCACGTGCAGCTCCGCCTCGCTCATGATGCCCTTCATGCCCAGCAG
>DASYUT010000237.1 GCA_036000965.1 Actinomycetes bacterium | reverse complement strand
CAGGCGTCCCTACCGCCAGCTGCTCCGGGTCGTCGACGGCCTCGAGGGTGCGGTCGACCTGCGGGTCGAGGTGGTCCCCCGGTTCGACTACGGGCAGGTGCGGCCGTGGATCCGCCGCGCCGGGCGGGCCTGGCAGGCGCTCGGCGGCGACGACGGGCTGGTCATCGAGGGCGACGTGCCGCTGGTGCCGTCCGGGCTGCACGACCTAGCTAGAGGACTTCCACGGGGCGGCCTGAGCGGCCGGTATCAAACGGCTCCTACCAGCCGCGGCGACAGCGGCCGCGGCGACCGGTCAGTGGGAGTCCAGGAAGGTGAGCACCGCGAGGACGCGGCGGTGGTCGTCCTCAGTCTCGGCGAGCGTCAGCTTGCTGAGGATGCTGCGCACGTGCTTCTCCACGGTGCCCTCGGTGACCCACAGCCGGCGGGCGATGCCGGCGTTGGAGCGGCCCTCGGCCATCAGCGCCAGGACCTCCCGCTCCCGGGCGCTGAGCACGGCCAGTGGGTCGTCGCGGCGGCGGGCGGCGACCAGCTCCTGCACCAGCGCCGGGTCGACCACCGACCCGCCCTTGGTGATCCGCTGCAGGGTGTCGATGAACTCCTCCACGTCGGTGACGCGGCTCTTGAGCAGGTAGCCGATCCCCCGGCCGCTGGCCAGCAGCTCCATCGCATGCTCGACCTCGACATGGGCCGACAGGACCAGGATGCCGGTCTCGGGGTGCTCCTGGCGGATCTGCCGGGCCGCCTCCAAACCCTCGGTGCTGTGGGACGGGGGCATGCGGATGTCGACCACCACCAGCTCGGGCGACTGCGCACCGACCAGGGACAGGAGCTGGGCGGCGTCGCCGGCCTGCCCGACCACCTCGAACCCGGAACGCTCCAGCAGGCTGGCCAGCCCCTCCCGGAGCAGGACGTCATCTTCGGCCAGGATCACCCGCAACCCGGTCGTCGTCATGGTGGGATTATGGTCCAGCCTGCCGCTGCGAGCACGCTGCGGAGACCTCCAGGAGGGTCTCATTGGCCGAGCACCCGGGGCGGGCGGCCTCGCCGACCGGGTCGGGCGTCGGGTGGGGCGCTCAGGGTCCACAGCCCTGCCGGGCAGGGAACCAGGCTCCAGATCGACCTGCCGATCCGCCGTGGCGAACGCCCTTCCAGCTAGCAGGCATTGCAAGATGCCAGCCCGCCAGGAGCCCTGACGGGCGCTGGCCGGGCAGACCCCGGCGGCTCCAGCTTCATCCTCACCAGTACAGGCGACACGCACACGCAGCTGAAGAGGAGCCCCAGATGCTCGAGCACTACTTGGCCACCCTGTTCAGGCTCGGGCAGCCTCGTGACCTTGCGCACTCGGCCTGCCCGACGCCCCGGTCCAGCCCCAGGGAGAGGGCCGCAAGACCGACCCGAACCGCCGAAGCCAGAAACCAGCATCGCCGACCGACACTGTCGAGACGGCGGCGCCTGCCGGTCCTCCCGTCGCCCCCGGGCCGAACGGGTCCTCCGAGTGGGACCCATGCCCATGCAGGCAGTGGGGGGTCACTCGCAGCGACCGCCATGGCTGCGTGGCCATGTGCAAGGAGCTCTTCCCGCAGCTCGACCAGGAGCTCGACGCCTGGGAGGCCGAGCACGGCTGGCTGTACCGCTAGCGATCGGTCCACCAGCGCGATCCCAACCCGAAGGAGACGGCGTGACGGCGCAGACCACCGAGGCGGACCGGACCGGCACGGGCAAGCCGGGTCCTCTCAGCCGACGGCAGCTCCGCATCGTGTTCGGCGGGCTCATGCTCGGCATGCTGCTCGCCGCGCTCGACCAGACGATCGTCGCCACCGCGCTCCCGACGATCGTCGGTGATCTCGGGGGCCTGAACCACCTGTCCTGGGTGGTCACCGCCTACCTGCTGACCTCCACCGCCGTCACCCCGTTGTGAGGCAAGCTGTCCGACCTGTACGGCCGGCGCAGCACCTTCCAGGCCGCGATCGCCATCTTCCTGGCCGGCTCGATGCTGTCCGGCCTGTCGCAGAACATGGGCGAGCTGATCGCGTTCCGGGCCGTTCAGGGGCTGGGCGGCGGCGGGCTGAGGCGCTCGCCCTGGCGATCGTCGGCGACCTCGTCTCACCGCGCGAGCGGGGCCGCTACCAGGGCTGGTTCGGCGCGGTGTTCGCGCTGGCGAGCGTGGGTGGGCCGCTGCTTGGCGGCTTCTTCACCGATCAGCTGAGCTGGCGGTGGATCTTCTATGTCAACCTGCCGCTGGGCGTCACCGCCCTGGTCGTGACCACCGTGGTGCTGCGCATCCCGTTCCGCCGCCTGCGGCGCCGCATCGACTATCTGGGCTCGGTGCTGCTGGTGGCCGCGGTGTCCTGCGTCGTGACCGCCACCACCTGGGGTGGGACCACCTTCCCGTGGGGGTCGGTGCAGATCATCGGGCTCGCCGTCGCCGCGGTCGTGTTTCTGGTCCTGTTCGTGGCCTGGGAGGCGCGGGCGAGCGAGCCGATCCTGCCCTTGCACCTGTTCCGCAACCCGATTTTCACTGTTGCCAGCGCCATCACCTTCCTGCTCGGACTGGCGCTGTTCGGCGCGGTCGTCTACCTGCCCGAGTACCTCCAGGTCGTGCAGGGCGCCTCTGCGATCAGGTCGGGCCTGCAGCTGATCCCGCTGACCCTGGGAATCGTCATCGCCTCGGCCGGCTGCGGCCAGCTTGTCAGCCGCATCGGCCGCTACAAGGTCTTCCCGATTGTCGGCGCGGCACTGTTGACCGCTGGGTTCTGGCTGCTCAGCCACATTCAGGTCGGCACCAGCACGGCCGTGCTGTCATGGTGGATGCTGGTGGTCGGGCTCGGCATCGGCTGCATCATGCAGATCGCCGTGCTGGCCGTCCAGAACGCGGTCGCCTACCAGGACCTCGGCACGGCCACCTCGGCCACCGTGTTCTTCCGCCTGCTGGGCGGCTCGCTTGGCACCGCGCTCTTCGGGGCCGTCCTGCTCAACCGGCTCCAGCACAACCTGGCCGTGCTGCTGCCCTCGGGGACCACCGGACAGACGCAGGTCGACCTCGGCTCCTTGCAGGGCGCACCCCAGCAGCTGCGGGCCCTGCCCGGCCCGATCCTGAATGCCCTGCTGGAGGCGTTCGCCCGTTCCTACCAGGTCGTCTACCGGTGGGCGATCCCGTTCGCCGTGGCCACGCTGGTGCTCGCCCTGCTGCTGCGGGAGGCGCCGCTGCGCACGACCGCCCACGTCGGTCGCGGCGAGGAGGAGACCAGCTCGTGACCGAGCTGGTCCTGTTCCGGGCGGGGCGGGCGCTGGTGGTGACCCTGTCGGCGCTGACGCTCGCCCATCTGCTCGAGCTGTCGCACCGGCTCGCCTACGACGCGCGGCTGTGGGCGCAGCTCACCAGCCCCGATGCGCTGTACCGGTACTTCGGGATCATCGGCGGTCCGCTGGAGGTGGCCACTGTGGTCGCCGTGACGGTGCTCGCCATGACGGTTGGATACCAGCGCCCCGCAGGTCGGTTCGCGCTGGCGGCGGCCCTGCTGCACACCGCCGCGCTCGGGGTGTGGCTGGGTGTGGTGCTACCGGCCGACATCGGTTCTGGCGACTGGAGCACCGGTGCCGTCCCATCTGACTGGGAGCGCTGGCGCGTCCACTGGGAGACGGGCCACACGGCCAGCTTCGGGCTGCTGCTGCTCGGGTTCGGCGCGCTGGTGGTTGCCGTGGTGTCCGAGCGGGCCCCGCACCGGGTGGGAGGCTGAGCCCCCACCGGCCATCGCCGGAGTCCCATCAGGAGCTCGTAGTCGCCTTCGGCACGGCCGCGCAGCTGCCCTCGCCGATCCCGTCCGCCTACCAGTTCCCACCTGGCGCATAGTCGCGCTGTTGATCGTCCGCTTCAGCTCATTTGGTCGCCATGCTGGGAAGTATTGGGATAGCCTGGATCGGTGAGCACGGTCGAGCGGCCGAGCGTCGCGGCCCCTGCGCCGGCAGCGCGCCGGGGCGGGTTGACCGCCCGGATGCTGCTCGCCAGCGGGCTGCTCATGCTGGTCCTGGCCGCCACCTTCGCCGTGCTGCTGGTTGCCGTGGCCGACCTGCGCGCGGTGGCCCGCGCCGCCCGCAACTCCGAGGAGGTGCTCGCCACCGCCAACGAGCTCGAGCGGCTGGTGATCGACCTGGAGACGGGCGTCCGCGGCTTCGCCCTGACCAGGGAGGAGCAGTTCCTGGAGCCCTGGCACGCCGCCCGCAGGAGCCTGCCCGCCCGCGCCGCCGCGCTCGAGCGGCTGTCAGCTGGGAACGCGGAACAGGCGCGCACGGCCCGGCAGGTCACCCAGGCGGCGAGCGCCTATGTCGAGCAGTACGCGGCCCCCCTCCTGGAAGCGGCCCGGCGGGGCGACCCTGCCGCTCGCAGCGTCGCCTCGACCGCGGACGGCAAGCGGCGGGTGGATGCCATGCGGGTCGAGTTCGACGCCTTCACCGCAGCCGAGCGCCGCCTGGCTCAGGCCCAGCAGGGGCGGTCCGACGAGGCGGCTCGCCGCGCGGTGGTCGCCGCGGTCGGGGGGCTAGCGGTCTCGTTGGTGCTCGTGCTCATCTTCGCCGGATACCTCACGCGCGCCATCGTCCAGCCGGTCCTGCGGTCCGCGCAGATGGCGGTCCGGCTCGCGGGTGGGAACCTCAGCACGCGGATGCCGGCGACCGGCGTGGCGGAGATCGGGCAGCTGGAGCGGGCGTTCAACGAGATGGCGGAGTCGCTGGAGCGGAACCGCGACGACCTGGCGGAGCTCGCGACCGAGCAGGCGGCGCTGCGGCGCGTGGCCACGCTCGTCGCCCGCCGGATCTCCCCGGACGAGCTCTTCGCGCAGGTCGCGGAGGAAGTGGGCACGCTGCTCGGGGCCGACGTCACGACGATGGTCCGGTTCGACCCGGGCGGCCGGGCGGAACTCGTGGTGGCGGCGGGAAAGGAGGCGGACGCGATCCCTGCCGGGACCACCTGGGAGCTCGAGGAGCCGTGGCCCACCACCGTGGTGTGGCAGACCGGTCGCTCGGCCAGGGTCGACGACGACGAAGACGCGTCCGGCCGCGCCGCCGAGCTGCTGCGTCGAGCCGGCCTCCGCTCCTCGGTCGCCAGCCCGATCGTCGTCGAGGGACGCCTCTGGGGCGCGATGGTCGTCTCGAGCAAGGCCGAGCCGCTGCCGTCCGGCACGGAGAGGCGGATGGCGGACTTCACCGAGCTCGTCGCCACCGCGATCGCCAATGCCGAGAGCCGCGCAGAGCTCGCGGCGTCGCGGGCTCGGGTCGTCGCCGCCGCCGACGAGACCGGCGGCGGCTGGAGCGCGACCTGCACGACGGGGCCCAGCAGCGGCTGGTCTCGCTGGCCCTGCGGCTGCGTGCCACCGCGACGACGATCCCCCCCCGACCTGCGGGAGGTCCACCACGAGCTGGCCGGCGTCGGCTCGGAGCTTGATGAGATCCTTGGCGACCTCCGCGAGCTGTCGCGCGGGATCCATCCGGCGATCCTGTCCGAGGGCGGCCTTGGGCCGGCCCTGCGAACCCTTGCCCGTCGCAGCTCGGTCCCGGTCCAGCTCCAGGTGGGGATGGAGGCACGGCTGCCCGAGCGGGTCGAGGTGACCGCGTACTACGTCGTCTCGGAGGCGCTGACCAACGTGGCCAAGCATGCCAACGCCTCGGCCGTGGAGGTCGACGTGGACACCGACGATAGGCTGGTCCGGCTGGCGATCCGCGACGACGGCGTCGGCGGAGCGGACCCGGCCCGTGGCTCCGGCCTGATCGGCCTGAAGGATCGCGTCGAGGGCACCGGCGGGACCTTGCGCGTCGAGAGCCGCCCCGGGGAGGGCACCTCCCTCCTGGTCGAGCTTCCGATCGACGCTGGCCAGTCGCCGGACGCCAGCTGAGGCAGGCAGCGCCAGGCGAAGGTCACCTTCCCGGAGGTCGGCTGACCAGGTCGCCGCGGCCGCCGTCGCCGTGGCTGGCGAGCAGGTCGTGGATGGCGCCGGCCGACAGGGCGGCCTTGGGCAGGAACCCGATGGCTGGGCTGGCCGCGATCAGCTCCGCGTAGTCCTGCTCAGCGTGGGTCGAGATGAGGATCACCGGCGAGGGAACCAGGCCGGGTTCGCGATGCAGCCGCCGGGCCAGCTCCAGGCCGCTCTCGCCGCCGAGGTCGATGTCAAGCAGGGTGACGTCCGGCCGCAGCTCCTCGGCGCGCTGGAGCGCCTCGTCGCTGTTGGAGGCCACGCCCACCACCGTGATGCCCTGGCGTTCCAGGAGGCCGCGGGCGGCGTCCAGAAACCGCGGGCTGTCGTCGACGATCAGGCAGCGCAGCATGACTTCAGGATCGCAGGAGGAGGCCCCGGCGCGCATACCGGCTACCTGCAAACTCACGTGCCGGCGGCCGGACAGTGGGAGGTCGTGGGGTGATGTACGTGGACGTGAACGGCTGCCGACCTGGCACGAGGTGAGCGGCGAGGGCCACCCTGTCATGCTGCTGCACGGGCGTTCTCCGGTGCCGCATCGTGGTCAGGGCAGGTGCCGGCCCTGGCTGACGCCAGGTACAAGGTGAACGTTCCGGAGCGCCGGGGCCACGCCCACTCCCCCGACGTGCCGGGTCCCTTGAGCTACGACGTGATGGCCGACGACACCTTGGCCTACCTCGACAGCGTGGTCGGTGACCCGGCGCGACCGCGACGAGGTGACCCTCGAACGCGGGGCGGCCGTCGCGACGGCGCTGCCGCACGGTCGACTTGCGGTGCTCCCAGGCACGCACGCCCTACCCGTAGAGAACCCGGGTATGTCCTCGAACTCGGTGCGGCGGCCTTGCACCGTCAGAACGGGATTCGGATGAATGGGGAGCTGTAGTCGGTGGCGCTGGCCAGCACCTGTTCGGCGTCGGCCAGGCTGGTCTCGGGCAGGCGCTCCTCGGCCTCGATGAGCAGGGGCAGCAGGCGCACGTCGCCGGGGGTGGCGATCCCGGTCACCTCGGGATGCGACAGCACCCAGGCAACCGCGGCGGCGACCCCCTGCTTGTC
>DASYUT010000236.1 GCA_036000965.1 Actinomycetes bacterium | reverse complement strand
GCGTGGGCCGCGAACGCCCGCACCGCCCGCTGGCGCCCCTCCACCGTCCCGGGCGCGAGGTTGCGGGCCAGCTGCTGGCTGCCCCAGCCGTCCAGCATCGCGACGAACACCTGCTCCTCGGGCCGCAGCAGCGGCAGCCCGGCGACCACGTGCAGCCCGGCCGCTCCCGGGGCGAGCCGTTGGTCCTCCACCGATCCTGACCCCCACCGTCGTCGCATCGGATGCGGGACTCTCGCATCTGATGCGATGGGGGTCAAACCCGCAGTTCAAGCAGGGCAGGCGCAGACGGCGACCCGAGCTCGCGTGGCCTCCTCACGTCGCGGCCTCGAGCTCCCAAGCGACGGGAACACCCAGGTCGGAGGCGCCAACATCGACGACTCCCGCTGCCCGCACGCAGCCCGTCGCGTATCCGCACCCAATGCAATCCGCGGCCCTTCGCACATTCGGTAGGAATCACGGTGGGCGCCGATGGGAAGTTCTGTTTGGGATCGAGGGCAGCCAACCTGCGGCTAAGATTGTCCGGCATCCTCGCGGGTCTTAGCGAAGTGCCCGACGGTCGCCTGCCGCCGCCGAGCGTGGTGGCCGTGCAGGCAGCTGGCCTCACCGGGCCACCCCACCCGCGCCGGCTGCGGCCAGATGGCCACGGTTGAGGAGGCCGAACGGGAGGCGGTGGAGCTGCTGCCGGGGGGTGGCCGAGGGGCCACTACTGGTCCAGCGGCGACGTTTGGAGGTGAGCCTGCGTTGAGGACCGTGTGAGGGTTGGGGTGAGGTTCGCGTCCAGCACTCACCTCGCGGCCTGGTGCCAGCAAGTGACGTTAACTAGCATGCCGCATAGCGCAAGGGACCGCTGCATCTTGTCACGATTCCGGCGGAATCATCCCCGTCGGTGGTGGTTGCGCCCTTGGTACCAGGCGGGGAGGGGCGAAGGTGATGGAACAGAGGTATCCGGTTGCTGCTGTGATTCCCCCGACGTGATCCGAGGGGCGGGTGCCTTCCTTGCGCGCCGCCGCCGCTGACTGAGGGCCTCTTCGCCGCCTTCCCTGACACCGCTCCGCAGACGGTACCTGCTCTGTGTAGCCCGTGCTTGGCTGGCCAAGTGACTCGCCAATCCCACGGGCTAATCGGGCAGCGCTCGCTTCAGTTGCCGTCGTGAGGTGATATCGAGCTTCCGGAAGATCTTTCGTAGGTGGTAGTCGACGGTGTTCGCGCTGATGAACAGGTGGGCGGCGATTTCTGGGTTGGTCGCGCCGGTTCTTGCGAGCTTGGCGATCGTTGCCTCCTGCGGGGTCAGGTCGGTTGCTGTCTCGACTGATCGTTGGCGTGCGTATTCACCGGTGGCGGCCAGTTCTTGGCGTGCTCTGTCAGCGAAGACGGCGGCTTGCATGTCCTCGAACATTGCCAGGGCGGCGCGTAGGTGCTCGCGGGCGTCCCTGCGTCGCTTCTGACGTCGCAGCCACTCCCCGTAGAGGAGGTGGGCGCGGCCGAGGTCTGATCGCGCCATGGTCTGCTCGAGCTGATGGATCGCCTTCTGGTAGAGGGGCTCTGCATGATTGGGAGGCGCGAGGAGCGCCTCGGATCGGGCCTGGAGGCCGAGCGCCCAGGGCGTGCCGCTCGCGGTGGCCTTGGCAGACAGGCTGTGCAGGGCGGTCTCGGCAAGGATCCGGTTTCCGGAACGCAGCGCGGACTCGACCAGTTCCGGGAGCAGCCGGGAATGAATATGGATGACGTCCATGTCGATCAGTTGCCGGGCGATCGTGCAGGCTTCGGTGTAGTTGCCGCTGCCGATCTCCAGCGTGATGAGGCCGATCCGTGCTACCGACTCGCTCGCGCCCATTCCGAGTGCGGTGGAGGCTTCCAGGGAGCGCTGCAGTTTCTCGCGGAGCTGCTTGTCGTCGCCGTGCCAGGCGAGCAGTTCGGGGCTGCGGTAGATCTCTACCAGGTCGGCGGTTGCGCCGATCGCGGATCGCATTTGCTGCGCCTCGATCAGGTAGGCGTCTGCGGAGGCGAGCCGGCCGAGGGTCGTTTCGGACAGCGACAGGCAGTACAGGAGGATGTCGAGGACCTGCAACGCACCGGTCCTGCGGGCGATGGCCGCGGCACGGCGGAGGATGTCGTCGCGGGACCGTTCGTCCCAGAGGACGGTGCAGGCGCTGACAGCGGTGATGCAGTGCAGCAGGATCTCGTCGTCGGCGGTCTCTGACGCCGTCAGCGCGGCGATGGCCGTACGAAGGTACGGTACCGCTGCCTGGTAGCTGTCCACGACGAGCGTGGCCAGGCCGGTGAGCAGCAGATCGGGCAGCGACGATGCGCCGGACGCGCGGGTGTGGGCCAATGCCGCCTCGGCAATCTCATGCGTCGTTGTGTCGCGGATGAGGTGCTCCGCGGCAATGGCATATTGGAATGCCCGCAGCAGCGTGTCTCGGGCGAGATCGGGTGCCTGCTCGCCGAAGGCGGCTGCGGCCGCTAGGCAGATCGCGGCCACCCGGGGCTGGGCGCCGGGTTCGCCCAGCACGCTGAGCGCTGCGGCGCGGACCATGAGCGACCGTCCCCGGCTGATGTCGTCGAGCAGGTCGGGGTCGATGCTGTCCAGCAGTGAGTTGGCTTGGAGTGGTGCTCCGGCGGCGAGAGCCGCCTCGGCCGCTGCGAGGAGTCGCCGGGCGCGGGCCGGCTGGTTCGGAGTTAGTTCGGCCGCACGGGCGAGGAAGGTGGCGCGGGCCGAGTACCCGCCTCGACTTCCCGCCCGTTGGGCGGACCGTTCCAGTTCGGCCGCCAGATCTTCGTCGGGTCCGGTCGAGGCGGCCGCGAGGTGCCATGCTCGCCGGTCTTCATCGCCTGGTCGGGTGGTGGCCGTGGCCAGCGCGCGGTGGGCGCTTCGGCGTTCGGTCGTGGTGGCGCCGTTGTAGATCGCGGAGCGGACCAGTGGATGCCGGAATTCGACGTCGGGGCGGAGCGTGACAAGTCGTGCGGTCTCCGCCGGATCGGCCGCCCCCGGGTCGATTCCCAAACCGGTGGCTGCCTGGCTGATGTAGCCGGCGTCACCGGCCGCCTCCGCTGCCGCGAGGAGAAGCCACCGTTCTGTCCCGGGTGGGAGGGTCCGTACCTGCTTGAGGTAGTGGGCCTCCAGGTGGCTGCCGATTGGGAGCGGTTGGGGCAGGAGGGTGCCACCGATGAGCTGATGGGTCGACAGTTCCTGCGCGAGGTCGATCAACGCCAGTGGATTGCCGGCCGTGGCGGTCACGATGTGGTTGGCGATCCGCGTGTCCAGCGGCCCCTGGACGACGGCGTGGAGCAGGTCCAGCGCGTGCTGGGGTGAGAGGCCTGGCACGGTGCGAGCCGGCAGCCCGTCCAGGGCGGTGAATTCGGTGGCTTCACCGCGGATAGCGAATACCAGGCCGATGCTGTCGGCGTACATCCGCCGGGCGACGAACGCCAGTGCGTCGGCCGACTCCCGATCCAGCCATTGGGCGTCGTCGACGCAGCACAGCACCGGGGTCTGCGACGCGACCTCGGCCAGCAGTGACAGGGTCGCCAGGCTGACGAGGTGGCGGTCCGCCGCCGGGCCGTCCACGAGGCCACATGCGACCTGGAGGGCGTTGCGCTGGGAGGTGGGGAAGCCGCGCAGGTCGCGCAGGAACGGTAGGAGCAGGCGGTGCAGCGCCGCGAACGGAAAGTCTGACTCTGCTTCGACACCGGCGACCCGCATGACCTGCATGTCTTGCGCCGACGCGGCGACGTCGTCGAGGAGTGCGGTCTTGCCGATGCCCGCCTGACCCCGAAGCACGAGTACTGCGCTCAGCCCCTGACGGGCCGACGCCACCAAGGCATCGAGCGCCGCGCGCTCCGGTTCGCGACCTAGCAGGGCCATGCGCCTCCCGAACCTCGGTCGGCCGCTGTCGCCGACGCGATTGCCAGTACCGCTGACCATGTTGCCGTCGATCGGCCCTACCGACACGGCCGTCCGGCTGATGAGAAGCGCCAGGCGAGCCGTCCGATTGAGCGCGGGCTACGCATTCCCGTGGACCGGGCGGTGACGACTACGTGGTCCCCGGGATTCGACGGTGACGGCCGAACAAGCAGCATCAGAGCCGGCGACGACCTACTAGAGCCACGAAGGGAGCGATGATGGGGTTCATCGCAGCCGGGGACGGCGCGCAGATCTACTACAAGGACTGGGGCATCGGAGAGCCGGTCGTGCTCAGCCACGGCTGGCCGCTGAACTCCGACAGCTGGGAAGCCCAGATGCTGCTCCTCGCCTCCAACGGCTATCGCTGCATCGCCCACGACCGGCGAGGGCACGGCCGGTCCACCCAGACCTGGGACGGCAACAACATGGACACCTACGCCGACGACCTCGCTACGCTGATCGAAACCCTCGACCTGCGTGAAGTGACCCTGGTCGGCTTCTCCACGGGTGGAGGAGAAGTCGCCCGGTACATCGGCCGCCACGGCACCGGGCGGGTCGCCAAGGTCGCGCTGGTCGCGGCGGTGCCACCGTTCATGCTCCGGACCCCCGACAACCCGGGAGGCGTGCCGGTCGAGGTGTTCGACGGCCTCCGCGCGGGCTCCAGCGCCGATCGCTCCCAGCTCTACCGGGACTTGGCCGACGGCCCATTCTTCGGCGGCAACCGCCCCGGCGCAAACCCATCGCAAGGCATGCGCGACGCGTTCTGGCTCCGGTGCCTGCAGGCGGGCCACCGCAACGCCTACGAATGCATCGCCGCGTTCTCGGCGACCGACTTCCGCAAGGACCTGGACGCCTTCGACGTGCCCACACTCGTCATCCACGGCGACGACGACCAGGTGGTGCCGTTCGAGGTGGGAGGCAAGGCCTCCGCCGCGAGGATCAACGGCGCCACCCTCGAGGTCTATCCGGGGGCGCCGCACGGCATCACCGACACCCACAAGGAGCAGCTCGGCAACGACCTGCTCCAGTTCCTCATGAGGACAGCATGAGCACCGGCTCGACCACCCCTGACACCATCGTCCTGATCCACGGCTTCTGGGTGACCCCGCGGAGCTGGGAGCACTGGATCACCCGCTACCAGCGCCGCGGCTACCGCGTCCTCGCCCCGGCCTATCCCGGGTTCGAGGTCGAGGTCGAGGCGCTCAATGCCGACCCGTCGCCGATCGAGGCGGTCACGGTGCCGGCGATCATCGAGCACCTTGAGTTGGTGATCCGGGAGCTCGAGTCGCCGCCCATCCTGATGGGCCACTCCGCCGGCGGGGTGTTCACCCAGGTCCTGCTCGACCACGGCCTGGGGGCGGTGGGGGTGGCGATCAACTCGGCCCCGACCGAGGGCGTCCCCGTGGTCCCCCTGTCGCAGATCCGGTCGACGTTCCCCGTGCTCAAGAACCCTGCCAACCGCCATCGGGCGGTCGGGTTCACCTTCGAGCAGTGGCACTACGCGTTCACCAACACCTTTGCGGAGGAGAAGTCCAGGGCGTTGTACGAGCGCTACGCCATCCCGGCGTCGGGGCGGATCTTCTGGGGAAGTGCGCTGGCGAACATCCACCCCGGCCACGACGACAACTACGTCAACTACCACAACGACGACCGCGCGCCGCTGCTGTTCATCTCCGGCAGTGAGGACCATCTGATGCCACCGTCGGTGCAGCGGTCCAACGCCAAGCACTACAAGTCGGACACGGTCACTGAGGTCGTGGAGTTCGAGGGACCACACCTGCTCCCCGCCCAGGATGGCTGGGAGGAGATCGCCGACTACGCGCTGGAGTGGGCCGTGCGCCACGCGGTGCGGAGCAGCAAATGACCGATGTCCGCATCACCCACATCGGCGGCCCGACGGCCCTGATCGAGGTCGATGGGTGGCGGCTGCTGACCGACCCGACCTTCGACGCCCCAGGCCGGCGGTACGCCTTCGGCTGGGGCTCGAGGTCGCGCAAGCTGACCGGACCAGCGATCGCCGCCTCCGACCTCGCCCCGATCGACGCGGTGCTGCTCAGCCACGATCACCACGGCGACAACCTCGACACCGCCGGACGCGCCCTGCTTCCATCGGCGGGCGTCGTCCTCACCACCGTCTCCGGCGCCAGGCGACTGGGCGGGAACGCCCACGGCCTGGAGCCATGGGCGACCACACCTCTCGAGGCGCCGGCGAAGCCGCCGATCGAGGTCATCGCCACGCCGTGCCGCCACGGCCCGCCGCTGAGCCGCCCCATCGCCGGTGACGTGACCGGCTTCGCGCTGCGATGGGACGGTCAAGAGCACGGCGTGCTGTGGATCACCGGCGACACGGTGCTCTATGACGGTGTCCGCCAGGTCGCCGACCGCCTCCAGGTCGACACCGCGCTGCTGCACCTGGGCGGCGTGCGCTTCCCGGTGTCGGGACCGGTGCGCTACACCATGACCGCCAAGGACGCCGTCGCCCTGTGCCGCCTAGTTCGTCCGCGGACCGCCATCCCGATCCACTACGAGGGCTGGACCCACTTCCGGCAAGGACGAGCCGCCGTCGAGCGCGAGTTCGCGACCGCGCCAGCCGACCTCCGCGAGCGCATCCGATGGTTACCCATCGGCGTCGAGGTCAAGGTCGCCGTGTGAGCGCAGCCAGACCGACGGTGCTGCACACCGCGCGCGACAGCTTCCCAGTTGTCGTGCATCCGCATGGGTCGACGGAGAACCACAGTGGCAAGGGTAGCTTCCTCGACCTTTTCTCTTGGGGACACCATTGAACGGACGACCCAACGCGGGCGGTGTGGGCGTTGAGATGGCCTAGCGGCGTTGGATGTCGGCCTTTGCTCGGCGCTCTTGCGACGCGTTGAGCAGCGAGGTGGCGAGCGCGGCGACGCCGAGGACGACGGCCAGCACCGGCTGCCCAGCAAGCGCGAGGGCGCCCGCGGCGGTGCTGAACAGCACCAGCTCGATCACCACCCGGACCGGGATCGATACCGGCCACCTTGCCTTGGGCGCCACCAACGCACCCCAGATGATGGCAGCAACCAACGGTGCACCGATGCCAAGCACCCACGCCCCGACGCCGTTACCGGCGTGGAACCACCAGTAGGCGAGCGCCGCGAGCATGGCAAGCTCGCAGAGGAACCGGACGGTCAGGGTGACGCCGCGCAGCCCGCTCACGCCGTCGCGGCTCGCCGCTCGGCCTCGGTCTTGAGGTGCGACAGGACGCTGTGGATGCCCTTGTCCAGGGTCTTGCGGCTGTAACCCCTGAGCAGACTGGCAAGCAACCCCTCCCAGGATTCCTCGGAGCGCGCCAGCGTGCCGCCGTCGTTGGCCTGGAATCGGAACACGTGGACGGCCTTGATGCCCATCGTGGTACCTGTCCAGGCGATCTGGTGGGGCGGGTCGACCACCTGGAGAGTGGAGGTGAGGGTGCTTGGCCCGGCCTTCCACCGGAAGACCGTGCCCGGCTGGACCGGGCCCTGGAGCGCCACCGACCTGACGTCGGGGTTCCAGGACGGCCACTGGTCGACGGCCGAGATCACCGAGAACACCGTCTGCGGGTCGGCGGCGATCTGCAGCTCACCCTCGGCTGTTGCCGGTGCGTCCCGGTTGATATCCATGGGGCATTCTATGCGCGACGTCCACGAGTCCGGGCACCCACGATGCTCCATGCGAACTCCCTATTATCGCTGGTCACGTCGGCTGCCCCGTTTCCAGGATCTGCTTGAGCGTGTCGAGGTTGGCCGCTACCGCCGTCTTGACTCTGGAGGCGGCCAGGGGAGCGAGCAGCCGCAACGCCCCTGAGGCGGGCTGGAGGTCGACGGCGTTGGTTAGCCGGGTCCCGTCGCCTATCGGTGTAAGGAGGTAGCTGCTGGTCGCGGTGAAGGGGCCGATGTCCCCGTGGATCTCCAGGCGGCTGGTCGGCTCGAAGGCGGTCACCTCGAAGCCTTCCTCGCTCCGGCGAGGGATGGAACGGATCTGGCGGTAGGTGGTCCCGACCCCAACCGGTCCAGGCGAGGTCTTCCTGGTCTGCAGGATCGCGTAGTTCCAGGTCGGGATGTTCTGGAAGTCGGCGAGGAACGCGAACACGTCCTGGACGGGTCGCCGGATCGTCACCGTGTTCTGGAACGTTGTCATGGTGCCTCCAGGATCAGCTCTCCAGCAGGCGCTGGGCCGCGGTGGGATCGTGGGCCGGCAGGATGACCAAGTCGGGCATCCGCTGCTTCAGCGCCAGCACCTTCTCGGTGGCCTGGACGAGTCGACTTCGGACGCCGACACCTGGGAGCTGGCGGCGCTCCAGGAGCTCAGCCCCGTAAGTGAGATCGCCGACCAGCAACAGCGGCGACCTTGTCGTGCGCCGGATGAGCAGGGAGATCGAGCCCGGCGTGTGGCCGGGGGTTGGGAGCAGGACCAAGGAGCCGTCGCCCATGACGTCCAACGACTCGCTGAACGGCACCAGGGTGGGGTCGTCGGTTGGTTCGGCGCGGCGCCGGCCAGCCTTGCACTCGGCGTCATCTGGGCAGTCTGGCACCTGCCGTTGTTCTGGACCCATGGCTCGTCGCTGTATGGGAGGTCGCCGTGGATCCTGCTGCTGGAGCTGCCCGCCATGTCGGTCCTGTTCACCTGGGTGTTCCTATACGGGGTTTCCCGCCGCTGGGTGATCACGCTGGTGCAGCGCTACCTCGCCGAGGGCGAGGCCGGATTGGGACCGCGGTCCCGCCGGCCGTTGCGAAGTCCGCGGCGCCGCCGGTCGAGGTCGAAGACGAGATCGTCAAGATCCGACCGGCCTGCCCCTGGAGGACACCCATTACCGCATCCGCCACGACAAGATCGACCCCAGCGGCGTCTTCACCCTGCGACACAACAGCCGGCTCCACCACATCGGCGTCGGCCGACGCCACGCCGGCACCGACATCCTCGTCCTCGTCCACGATCGACACGTCCGCGTCCTCACCCACGACGGCGAACTCCTCCGAGAACTGCAGCTCGACCCGTCCAAGGACTACCAACCACAGCGCCAAACGTGAACGATGTCGCGAGACACCTGTGCACGGTGTCCCGCGACATCACACCGTTGGTCACGGCGCCAACCGAACCCACGATCAGGGAGATGACCCCGACGTTCGCGTACAGCGGGCCTGACGCTTGGAATTCCGGGGAAACGAGGTGGACTCCGGATCGGTGCATGGCGGGCTCGAGTGTCATGGAGGAGGCTCTACGGTCGGTCTGGAGGTCAAGATGAAGTCGGTGCCGGCAGCACGCAGGGTGAGCGCGATCGTAGCCATGGCCGCGGTTGTTGCTCTGATCGCGATCATGGTGTTGGCGCTCGCCCGCCACCTGCTGTGGCTGGCGGCGGCGATTGGGTGCCTGGGGGTGGCCATTGCGGCGGCCGCCTACGCGGTCACCCGGACCGGCACCCGCCGGCTGGTCGCGACGGTGGTGGCGGTCGTGGCCCTGGCCGCGCCGCTGGTGCTGGTGGTCGTCTACGGCCAGTTGCTGCAGCTGATCGTAGTGATCGCGCTGGTGGCCATCGCCGGGCTGGCGACCCGCTATGCGCTGGGACGCGACATCAAGTCGCTGAAGAGCGGCCCGACCCCTGGCCTCGCCGTGGGGCCGGCGACACGGCCGGTCCTGCTCATGAACCCCAAGTCGGGCGGCGGGAAGGTCGAGCGGTTCGGGCTGGTCGAGGAGGCCCGCCGGCGCGGCATCGAGCCCATCGTGCTGGCCCCCGGCGACGACCTGCTCCGGCTCGCCGAGCAGGCTGTGGCCGGGGGCGCCGACGTGATCGGGATGGCTGGCGGGGACGGCTCGCAGGCGCTGGTCGCCGGCGTGGCAATGCGCCACGACGTCGCGTTCGTCTGTGTCCCGGCCGGTACCCGCAACCACCTGGCCATGGACCTGGGCCTTGACCGCGACGACGTCGTCGCTGCCCTGGACGCCTTTGGGGCGGCGGTGGAGCGGCGCATCGACCTGGGGATGGTCGGCGACCGGGTGTTCGTCAACAACGCGACCGTCGGTCTGTACGCCAAGATCGTGCAGTCCCCGGCCTACCGCGACCACAAGGTCGGCACCGCTCTGGAGCTGCTGCCAGAGATGCTCGGCCCCGATGCCGCACCCTTCGACCTGCGGTTCACCGGGCCCGACGGGACCAAGCACGACTCCGCCCACCTCATCATGGTCTCCAACGACCGCTACGAGCTGGGCCGGGCCGAGGGCTTCGGATCACGCCGGCGCATCGACACCGGCAGCCTTGGCATCGTCGCGGCCAGGTTCCAGTCTGGCCAGGACGCCGCCAGGTTCGCGCGGCGGCAGAGCTTCGGGCGGACGCGTCGGCCGGAGGGCTGGCTGGAATGGTCCGACACCAGCTTCGAGGTGCGTTCGGGCCGGCCGGTAGAGATCGGGATCGACGGGGAGGCGCTGCTGCTGGACCCGCCGATCCGGTTCCGGATCCTCCCCGGAGCGCTCCGGGTCCGGCTCCCACGCCACGCCCCCGGCTACTCGCCCGCCGCCGCCGTGTCGGCCAAGGGCTGGGCCACCATCACCGCGCTGCTGCAGACCGCCGCCGGCCGCCCAGTCACCATCGAACCGTGAGCAGGCAACACCGTCCGCGATACCGCGGGCTTCCCCGTGTGTGGAGTTCGCCCCAACCGCTCTGCAGTCAGCGCCGGCGTGGCTTCTTCTCGGTGGCGGTGCTCCGGGCAGAACCCCGGCTGCGCCGCGACGTCCAGCGGATCCAGAGCTGGTTGGCAGCCTCCGGGATGCTGTGGCTGGCGCGGTCTCGCCCATGGCATCGCACGGGAGCTGCTGTGGCTGCTGGCCCGCTTGAGCCCTGGTCGGGCTCGTCGCCGACCGCCACGGCCTCGCTCTGGGCCCGACGTCGGCTACTTGAGCACCATCCTGACGGCCGGCACCGCTGTCGATGACAGCGTCGGGATGTCAGGAGCGCTACTGCGGCTCGGTGGTGGTGTTCAGGACGTCGTGGCCGGGGCGTGGCTGTGCCGGGATGGTGCCGAGGCGCCCGGCCTGGTAGTCCTCAAACGCCTGGATCAGCTCCTGCCTGGTGTTCATCACGAACGGGCCGTAGGCGGCCACCGGCTCGCGGATCGGCTGGCCGCCGAGCACCAGCACGTCCAGCTGGGGGCTGCGGCTCTCCCGGCTCACCGCGGCGTCCACCCTCACGACGTCACCGGGGCCGTAAACAGCCAGCTGGCCCGTGCGCACCGGGCGCCGCTCAGCGCCGACCGACCCGGACCCGGCGAGCACGTAGACGAGCGCGTTGAAGTCGGACCGCCACGGCAGCTCCAGCCGGGCCCCCGGGGCCAGGGTGGCGTGCAGCAGCACGATCGGCGTGTAGGTAACGCCCGGCCCCTTGTGACCCGCCACCTCGCCCGCGATCACCCGCAGCAGCGCGCCACCGTCCGGCGAGCTGAGCAGCGCCACCGCACCGCGGCGGATGTCCTGGTAGCGCGGCGGCGTCCACTTCAGCCGGGCGGGCAGGTTGACCCACAGCTGGAAGCCGTGGAACAGCCCGCCGCGCAGCACCACCTCCTCCGGCGGCGCCTCAATGTGCAACAGACCTCGGCCCGCCGTCATCCACTGCGTGTCGCCGTCGGTGATCAGGCCGCCGCCGCCGTTGGAGTCCTGGTGCTGGAAGATGCCGTCGATCATGTAGGTGACGGTCTCGAAGCCGCGGTGCGGGTGCCAGGGGGTGCCCTTGGGCTCGCCGGGGGCGTAGTCGACCTCGCCCATCTGGTCCATGTGCACGAACGGGTCCAGCGCCGCCAGGTCGACCCCGGCGAACGCGCGGCGCACGGGGAAGCCCTCGCCCTCCAGGCCAGAGGGTGCCGTGGTAACGGAGAGCAGGGGGCGGTCGGCCCCGGTGGGGTCCACGGCTGGGATCCGTGGCAGCACCACGGTGTCGG
The DNA here is from genome assembly GCA_036000965.1 of Actinomycetes bacterium. Lineage (NCBI taxonomy): Bacteria > Bacillati > Actinomycetota > Actinomycetes > Actinomycetes bacterium. The sequence continues at coordinate 1,898 of DASYUT010000236.1, read as the reverse complement.
CGCTGATGGCTGGCATGACCGCTCCTTCGCGCTGGACTGGACCCTTCGACGTACAGAGCAAGGATATTTGTGGGCACAACATTCCCCCGGGCCGCGGTGCGTCCCAGCCCCATGCCTGAGCTGGTCGCCGTGCCTATCGGGGCCCCAGGCGCTGGGTGCGCTGGTCGGTCTGGCGACGCCTCCCGGCCGAGACCGTCGTTCTGGGGAGTGACGGGTCAGGCTGTAGCCGCATCGGTCGGCAGTCGATCCAGCGACGCTCCATGGTCAACGGTCGCCGATGCCTTTTCCGCCTGGCAGCCGTCATAACCTTCGTCAGTGGGCACCGGCAGGTCGCTGTACCGAGGGCGGAGGGCGATGTGTGAGCAGGGTCGGGGCCGAGCCTGGACGGGTTGAGGAGCGCGCGGTGGTGGCGACCGCGCGGGCGGGCGACCAGGCGGCGTTCGCCGGCCTTGTCGAGCGGTACCGGCCGGAGCTGCAGGTGCACTGCTACCGGATGCTCGGCCCCGTGGGAGGCTGCGTTGCTGGAAGTGAGCGTCGCCGCGGTGAAGAGCGCCCTGCAGCGGGCACGGCCGGCGCTGAAGCAGCACCTACCGCAGCGCCGGCTGGAGTGGGCACCGTCCTCGGATCCGACGGCGGAGGAGCGCGCGTTGCTGCAGCGCTACATGGACGCGATGGAGCGGGCCGACCCCGACGCCCTGGCCGAGCTGCTGCGCGAGGACGCACGGATGACGATGCCGCTGCCCCGGTTCTGGTACGAGGGGCGGGAGGCGATCATGACCCTGATGGCGGGAGTCCTCGACCCCGGCTCGCCGGACTACCAGGGCCACATGCGAGTCGTGCCCACCCGCGGTCATCGCCGGGATGCGGGAGGCGACGATGCTGAACCGGCTGCCGTCGCTGGCCGAGTTGGGGAACGCGGCGGCGTTCCTGGCCTCAGACCGGGCCAGCGCCATGACCGCGACCCTCGCCAACATCGCCTGCGGCGCATTCCTCGACTAGGAGGCCGTGCCTGTGGTCGACCGCGTCCCTCGGTCAAGAACCCGCAGCGAGAGCCCGGATGGGCACGAGCAGAGAGGCACTAGGGTGCGTCCGGTGGAGTGGGGAACCTCGGCGTCGTGTCGCGGAGCGGGTGGAGGGTGTGGCGCTGCAGGGGAAACAGCGTTCCCCAGACCGTCAGGAACGCCACCACCCCAGCGGCCACCACCGCGGCCCTCGGCGCCTCGGCTGCGCGGTCCGGTACGCCCGACGCGGCTTGGGCGTTCCTGGGGTCGTCGGTGGCCATCGTGGACCTCCTCGAGGTGGCGGGTGATGGCGGTCGCCGTGCAGACAGTGTCCGTGCGGGGTGCCACAGCTCGAGGAAGGGTCGACGGTGGTGTCGCCACGGCCCGGTGCGCTACCGCGGGGCGGTCGTGGTCGAGCCTGCGCCGGGTCCAGGCGGGCCAGAGGCGGCGCGCGGTCTCCTCGCCGACGCCGCGGCGCGTGGGCATCGAGCGCCACACGCCGCGGTAGCCGGGCAGGACCCCGGAGGCGATGACCATGTGGCCGGCCTGCTGGTGGCAGCAGCGGTTGGATCTGCGCTCAGGCCTTGTCGGTTACCTCTCCTCGTCCGAGGACCCGCCCCCTCAAGCCGGAAGCGACCCAGGACGGGCGAAGCATACCAAGCATGTCGCCGGACAGGCCCTCGTCATGGTGCTGACCGTGATCGGTGGTGTAGGGCAGGATTGAACGCTAGGCGCCTTGGACGTCGGAGAGCCTGCGCTCACCCGGGCATGCAAGGCAGCCCGAACCCGTCCGGATGAGCTGGACGGGCTCCTCGGGCTGGGCGACAGTGTCCGGCTCGGTGGCGGTGGCTGGCTGCTGGTCGGGCTCGGCCTGGGCGCTTGCGGGCACCGCCCGGA
>DASYUT010000235.1 GCA_036000965.1 Actinomycetes bacterium | reverse complement strand
CAAGCTGGCGCCCAAGCCGGCGAACCTCACCTTCGAACAGGCGGCGGTGGTCGCCATCTCCGGCTTGCCCGCCCTGCAAGGCCTGCGCGACCACGGGCGGGTCGAGCCCGGCCAGAAGGTGTTGATCATCGGTGCGTCGGGAGGCGTGGGGACCTACGCCGTGCAGCTGGCCAAGGCGTTCGGGGCAGAGGTCACCGGCGTGTGCAGCACGACGAAGGTGGACATGGTCCGTTCCCTGGGTGCCGACCACGTCATCGACTACACGCGTGACGACTTCGCCGAGGGGGAGCAGCGCTACGACGTGATCCTCGACATCGGCGGGAACCCGTCGTTGTCACGCCTGCGGCGGGCCCTCGCCCCGAAGGGGACGCTCGTCATCGTCGGAGGCGAGACGGACGGTCGGTGGCTCGGCGGAACCGATCGCCAGATCCGGGCGCTCATGCTGTCCCCGTTCCTGGGCCAGAAGCTGGGGACCTTCATCTCCAAGGAGAACCACGAGGACATGCTCGTCCTCAAGGAGCTCATCGAAGCCGGGAAGATCACGCCGGTCATCGACCGGACCTACCCGCTGAGCGAGGCCCCCCAGGCCATCCGGTACCTGGAGCAGGGGCACGCCCGAGGAAAGGTCGTCATCACCGTCTGACGCGCGGACCACCGCTCACGTCACCACATCCCGGCCGAAAACCGCCCGCCGGTGACGTCGACCAAGTGACGTACACCCGCAATGCCTGGCCCGATGAGTCCGGGGAGCCACGACATTCCCAGGGACAGCCGTCGACCTCGAACAACCCCGGAGACGTACATGGCCATGGGGTGGGACCTGGTGGCCGACGTCGTCCGGGCACACCGGCATGGCGTTCACGCCTGCTGACGGGTGACGGTGGCGCTGGCGGCAGCGTGAGGGATCGTGCATGGCCACCTCGCCTGGTTCGTCCCGGAAGGCCGCTGACGAGCTGCTCACGCCGCCTTTGGGCAACAGCCTGTCCTTGTCTCAAACCGGCTCGGTCAGTGGCGGTGCGGCCGACCGTGGCGGTTGTGCGTCGTGGTCTGCGGAACGCGCAGCCGACGACTGGTGGGCGTCGAGGAACGGCTCGACGCTGCCGTGCTGCAGCGGCTTGGCGAAGTAGTAGCCCTGCCCGTGGTCGCAGCCCAGTGCCCGGAGCTGTTCGAGCTGCTCGGCGGTCTCGATGCCCTCGCCGGTGACCGGCAGGCCGAGGGTCTTGGCGAAGGCGACGACCGCGTGGACGATGGCGGTGTCCTGGGCGTCGCTGCCCAGCCCGTCGATGAACGAGCGGTCGATCTTCAGGCAGTCCACCGGGTAGTGCTTGAGCGCGCCGAGCGTCGAGAAGCCGGTGCCGAAGTCGTCGACGGCGAAGCGGACGCCAAGCGCCCGGAGCGCCCGCAGGGTCGTCGCGACTGTCTCGAGGTCGTCGATCATGCTGGTCTCGGTGACCTCCAGGGTGAGCCGACGCGGGTCCAGCCCAGAAGAGGCCAGCGCCTGGGCGACCCGCTCGGGCAGGTGGCGCTCGCGCAGCTGCCGGGCCGACAGGTTCACGCTCAGCCCCAGCGGTGCCTGGTGCTGGTCGCGCGGCTGCCAGGCGGCCAGCTGCCGGCAGGCCTCGTCGAGCACCCACGCCCCCAGCGGCACGATCAGGCCGGTCTGCTCGGCCAGGGGGATGAAGTCGGCCGGTGGCAGCAGCCCGCGGCTGGGGTGGTCCCAGCGCACCAGCGCCTCCAGCTCGCTGACCGCGCCGCTTTCGAGGTCAAGGATCGGCTGGTAGTACAACTCGAACTGGCCGTGTTCCAGGGCAACGTGCAGCTCGGCCTCGAGCTCCAGCCGCTTCCAGGCAACGCTGTCCATGCCAGGGGTGAAGATCTGGTACTGGCCTTTGCCCTGCTTTTTGGCCTCGTACATGGCGACGTCGGCGTTGCGCAGCAGCTCCTCGGCGGTGGTCTGGCCGGGGAGGCTCTCGGCGATGCCGATGCTGGCGTGCACGATCACCTGGTGGCCGGCCACCTCGAACGGGGCGCCCAGCTCGCTGCCGACCCGCTCGGCCACCTGGATGGCGTCCTGCAGGCCGGTCAGGTCGGCCAGGAGCACGGTGAACTCGTCGCCGCCCATGCGGGCCGGGAGGTCGCCGGGGCGCAGGCAGGCGCGCAGGCGCTCGCCGACCGCCAGCAGCAGCTGGTCGCCGGCGTGGTGGCCGAGGCTGTCGTTGACGACCTTGAAGTCGTCCAGGTCCAGCCACAGCAGCACCACCGCCTGGTTGCGCCGGCCGGCGCGGGCGAGCTCTCGTTGAAGGTGCTCTGCCAGCAGCGCCCGGTTGGGCAGCGCGGTCAGCGGGTCGTGCCGCGCCTGGTAGGCCAACAGCACGGCCGCCTGCGACCTGGCCCGCTGGAACCGCCAGACCAGCGCGCCGATGATGCTGGCCGCCACCAGCAGGATGACCTGGGTGCCAAGGTCGGCCCGCCGGGTGGTTAACTCGGCGACGGCCCCGTAGTGCCGCCCGGCGGCCGCCAGCGCCCCGGCCAGCCGGGCAAAGGCCGGATCGACCCGCTGCTCGTCGACCTGCTCGGCCGCGGCAAGCGCCCCCTTGGCCAGCAGCGCGAATTCCTGTTCGACCGCGGCGTCGTAGCGCGCGAACGCGTCGTGGACCGCCCGGGCCTGGTCGCTTGTGGAGTCGCGCACCTGCAGCTGCTCGGCCAGCCGGTGGGCCGCCGCATCGACCTCGCGCTGCTTCTCGCTGAGCTCTGGCGACAGGCGCTGCTGGGCGATCGCCTGCCACTCCAGCGCGCTCTGGTGGCGGGTCGCGGTCTCCAGCTGGCCAAGGAGGACCTGCAGCTCCGCGCGGCCGGCGGCGTAGTCGTGGACCCGGGTGATGCCGTAGCCGGCCGCAACGGCGACCAGCGCGGCGATGAGGAGCGCCAGCCAGGCCCGAACCCTGGATCGGGACCGGCTGCCACTGTACGTGGTCGTCGTTGCAGCTCGCAGGCCCTTCGGCTCGGCAGGACCTACCGGCCTGCCCGAGCCGTCGTGCTGGCTATCCGGTATGTGCCCGAGGAACCGGCTTGGCCGGGCACGCTTGCAGCGACCACGGAGCGTGTTCATGCCCGTACGATCGACACCAGGCACGGCACCTGAAGGAGACGGCGTCAAGGAGACGGCGTCAAGGAGACGGCGTCAAGGAGACGGCGTCAAGGAGACGGCGTCGCCCGAGCAAACCTGTCAGGGCCGTTGAGGTCTCCCCGGGGGGGTCCCGTTGAGATCTCCCCCGGGGATGGTCGTTGAGGCTCTCCCCGGGGATGGTCGTTGAGGCTCTCCCCGGGGACGGTCATGAGGTATCCCCGGAGGCCCCTAAAGGTGGTCCGCCGGACGTCCGAGAAGTCAACTGCAGGACGACCGGTCTGCGCCGCCGTAGGGGGGTCCGCTGCCACCGATGATCCAG
>DASYUT010000234.1 GCA_036000965.1 Actinomycetes bacterium | reverse complement strand
TGGTGGGGGTCGATGACCTCCATGTGGCGCTTGAGGTCGCGCTGCAGGTCGTCCAGGTACTGTTGCAGCCGCTGCTGGTCCTGGTACAGCCGCCGCTGGGCGCCCTGGCTCAGCTCGGCGGTGTTGGCGATGGTGTCGGCGATCGGCTCGGCGACGTGGTGGGCCTCGGCGCTGGCCGCGCGCTGGCTGGCCGCGTACTGCTGGCGCACAGCCAGCACCCCCACCAGCGGCACCAGCAGCGACACGGCCAGAAACGCCAGGGTCAGCCGAGCGCGCACGCTCATCTTGCTTTGCCCGATGATTGAGGGATGGGTGGCGCCCAGCCGGCCGGGCGGGGGGCAGGCAGCCTGCTGGTGCGGCGCGGCAACGGCGCGGCAGCGTCGCCGACGCACGCCGTGGCTCCAGCCTGCATGTTGCCTCCTCAAGCCGCAGCTCGGGAAGGCTTGCACCTTCCGTTCGGGAGCCCGGCTGCCCTCTCACCGGCCGGCGAGGTAGGCCCGTGGCGTTGCGTCCCCGGGTTTCCCCGGGTTTGCCGTTGTCGCGGAACTGTTTTGTCTATCGGCCGGTCCCCGACGCACCTGAGCCTCTGCCAGCCTGCCGACACCAGCGTCGAGAGCCACCAGGAGAAATGCTTCTACCAGCGGCTCCGCAGGACCGCGCTCCACCAGGGCAGCGCTCCCATACGGCTTCTATACGGCTCCCAGCCCGATGCACCAAGGGCTGGGATGACCTTGGGGCTGCGAGCGGTGCACGCTCACGGCCCGCTCAGCGGTGGCCCTGCGGGTCGGGCGTGGGTGCGTGCTGCTGCTTGAGCCAACTGATGAGGTCGTCGGCGGGGACGGGCCGGCTGATGTAGTAGCCCTGGATGGCGTCGCAGCCCAGCGCGTCCAGCTCCTGCCAGGTCGCCAGGTCCTCCACCCCTTCGGCGACCACCCGCAGACCGAGGTTGCGGCCAAGGTCGACGGTGGAGCGCACGATCACCGCGTCGCGGGGGTTGCTGGTCATCTGCGCAACGAACGAGCGGTCGATCTTGAGCTCTTGGACGGGCAGGGTCTTCAGGTGGGCCATGGAGGAGTAGCCGGTACCGAAGTCGTCGATGGCCACCTGCACCCCCATGCCGTCGAGCCGGCCCAGGACCTGCATGGCGTGGGCGGGGTCGGCCATGATGGCGCTCTCGGTGATCTCCACCACCAGCAGCCGCGCGGGCACCTGCCAGCGGGCCAGCAGGCCGGCGACCTCTTCGGGGAAGGCCAGGTCGAGAAGGCGCCGCGCCGACACGTTGACCGCCACGCTGAGTTCATGGCCGGCCTGCTGCCAGGTGCGGCACTGGCGCAGCGCGGCGTCCAGCACGTAGTGGGTCAGGGGGGCGATCAGCCCGGTCCGCTCGGCCAGGGGGATGAAATCATCCGGCGGGACCAGGCCGTGGGTGGGGTGCTGCCAGCGCACCAGCGCCTCCACCCCCAGGACCCGGCCGGAGTGGGCGGCGACCTTGGGCTGGTAGTGCAGCACCAGCTGCTGCTGGTCGATGGCGCGGCGCAGCTGGCCGAGCAGGGCCAGCCGGCGGGGGCTGTGCTGGTCCTGCCTGGGGTCGAACAGCACGAACCCCGTGTGGGTGTCCTTGGCGGTGTACATGGCGATGTCGGCGTGCTGCAGCAGCTCGTCGGCGTCGGTGCCGTGGTCGGGGTACAGGGCCAGGCCGATGCTGGCCTCGATGTCCAGGGTGAGCCCGTCGAGCACGAACGGCTCGGCGAAGGCGGCCAGGAGCTTCCTGGCGACCGCCGCGGCGCCCTCGGCGGTGGCGATCTTGGGCAGCAGCACGGCGAACTCGTCGCCGCCGAGCCGCGCGACGGTGTCGACCTGCCGCAGGGCCGCCCGCAGCCGCTGGCCGACCTGGATGAGGAGCTGGTCGCCGTCGTGGTGGCCGAGGGTGTCGTTGACCTCCTTGAAGCGGTCCAGGTCGATCAGCAGCAGCGCGGCTGGGGTCAGCTCCCGGTCGGCCCCCCGGATGGCCTGGCCGGTACGGTCGCGCAGCAGGGTGCGGTTGGGCAGGCCGGTGAGCCGGTCGTGCAGGGCCTGGTGCTGGTTCTCGGCGGCCTGGCGTTCGGTGCGCCGCTGGTAGCCGACCACCACCGCCCAGAAGAGGGCCAGCAGGCCAAGGCCGGTGGAGAAGATGAGCGGCGTGGCCACCACGACGTGCCGGCGCAGCGCCGCCAAGCCCGCCAGCGTCTCGTCGCGCTCGTCAGTTGCCCCCAACTCCACCTGGGCCTCGATCGTGTCGAAGAGCGGCCCGCTCTCCTCGGCTTCGATGGCCAGCACCCGTCGCTGGTCACCAGCGTCCACGGCGGCGAACAGCCGCTGCACCGCCTGCAGGTAGCGCCTGTGATCGGCCATGAGCGTCGCAATCGGGTCCCGGTCAGCCTCGTCACCATGCTGCTGCAGGAACTGGACCGCCGCATCCAGGGACCCGGCCGCCTGGTCGAAGCCCCCCCGTGTCTCGGGTCGCGGCTTGTGGCGGTACTCGTGTGCCAGTCGCTCCTCGGTCGCGACCGCGAAGCGGGCTCGCTGGTAGGCGTCGTTCATGCTGGTCAGCCAGGCTGCGTGCAACGCTGCCTGGTCGGTGGTGGAGGCGGCCCACAAGGCAAACCCGGTCAGCACCAGCAGGACACCAGCGATCCCCGCCATCGCGAACCGTGACGCGGTACGGCTAACCAGCCGTTCGACACGCGTGGGCCTGCCCACTCCTGGCGCCTCCACCGTGCCTGCCTCCTTGCTGCTCCACTTGACGGCACGCGTGCGGCGGCACGGCCGCGACGCGCCCCATAGCGACGCGGTGGGTCGCGACCCTGGGATCTCCATCGATCCCCAAGCAGTTGCTCTGCTAGCTGCTTTCGGGCCCGATCGGTGCGGACCTAAGGGCTCGCCGCCCAATAACCTGGCCAGAGTCCCGCTTACCTCGGAGTGTCGGTGCTGGAACGACCAAGTTATCGGCCCGCAGGCCCTAAGCGGATGCTCGAGCAAGACCGCTCTGGCGACACCCGGACAAGGCAAGACATCGCCGCACGGGGCCTTTGTGCAACCCGGACACCGCCAGTGGTCCAGCGTGGACCCCGCACCCGGACGGCGGGCGGACACGTGGGCGGGACCACGGACACCGGCGGCCCCTCCAGGTCAGCGGACCGGGTGCCGGGCGCTCCAGCCACCGCGGCCGGCTGGGTAGGCGCGGCCCTTCCAGGTGACCGGGCGGCCGCTGCGGTGGCGGCGGGCGCTGTCCAGGTAGACGGCGAGCAGCACGGCGTCCGCCACGGGATAGGCGAGCGCCCAGCGCGGGTCGGCGCCGGCACGCAGGCGGCCCCCGGCCCGGGTCGCCAGGTGGAGGAGACCGGCCGCGAGCAGCGCGGCCCGCGGTCCGGTCCGGTCCGGCCGGAGCCGGGGCACGGCCAGCGCGACCCAGGGCAGGGCGGCGAGCAGGGCCCGGGCCGCCTGCCCGCCCAGCGCGCAGGCGCCGCTCCCCCAGACCTCGGCCAGGTTCCTGGCCAGCCCCTCCCACAGGTCGCCGGGCCGCTGGTACATGCGGACCGAGGCGAGCCCGGGGGCGAGCCGGACGTCCAAGGCGTGGCCGGCGGCGGCCAGCAGCCGGGCCAGGGCCACGTCCTCGACCAGGGAACCGGCCACGGCGGCGAACCCGCCCACCGCGTCGTAGGCGTCGCGCCGGACCAGCAGGCACTGGCCGGACAGGAAGGCGCCCGGGCGGGCCGGGTCGGCCAGGGCGTCGAGGTCAAGCCGCTCGGCCACCTGCAGGCCGAGCTCGGGCAGGAGCAGCTCCTCCCACCAGGAGCCGGCGACCGGGCGGGCGAGCGGGCTGGCGGCTGAGGCGCCCGAGCCGGTCGCCGCCGCGACCAGACGCGACAGGGCCTGCGGGGCCAGGCGGACGTCGGCGTCGACGAACGCCAGCCACTCTCCCGCCCGGGCCGCGGCCGCCCCGGCCGCGCAGGCGACCGCCTTGCCGGCCAGCCCGGCCGGCGGGGGCGGCGCGGCCACCACCCTGGCCCCGGCCCGCGCGGCCAGCTCCGCGGTCGCGTCCCGGGAGCCGTCGTCGACCACCACGACCTCGGCCGGCCCGACGTCCTGGGCCAGCACGGCGGCCACGCATCCCCGGATCCGCGCGGCCTCGTCGCGGGCGGGGACGACCACGCTGACCCGGGCGGTCGCAGCCACGTCGCCCGGGCCGAGCCGGTGCCGGCGTCGCCCGGCCCGGGCCAGCCGTGCGAGGCTGTGCCCAGCGGCGGCCAGGCTCGCTGCGGCCAGCAGCAGCGCCACCGGCCCGGCAGGCACCCGGGCGGGCGCGCCCGCCGGCCGGGGCTGAGCCGCTCGGGCGCCAGATGCCCGGGCAGGCCGGGGAGCAGGCACCCACGCTCGGGCCCGCCGGCCCGGGCCGGCGGGCCGGCGGGCTGCCGTCCGGCGAGCAGCCCAGCCCGGGCGGGCCGGTGGGGCGGCGCGGGCGGCGGGCAGCCGGCCGGCGGCCGGGAACGGGTGAGGAGCTGGCACGAGGAGGGACCGTCCGGTGGGTGCGATGGGCATGATCGGTGCCGGCCTCGGGATGGCCGGCGCCGCCATCCTCGCCTGGACGGCTGCCGGGCGCACGCCGGCAGCGGCGGTCGACCCAGGCTTCGAGGCGTTCCGGGCCGGTTGGCGTCGCGCCCACCGCATCCCCGGCGGCCATTCCGACCCGGGCGGCCGGGTCACGCTGGCCTGGCTCCGGGTGCCCTGGGCCGTTGCCATGCCCCTGGCCCGCCTCGGCGTCCGCCCCGACCGGCTGACGCTGTGCGGGCTCTGGCTCGCGCTGGTGGCGGGCTGGACGGTGGCTCTCGGCCCGGGCTGGGCCGCGGCCGGCGGCGCCCTCACGCTGCTGGCCGGGCTGGCCGACGGGGTCGACGGGGCGGTCGCCGTCCTGGCCAGGCGGGCCTCGACGTTCGGGTTCGTCTGGGACTCGGCGGCCGACCGGCTGGCCGACCTGGCGCTGGTGGGCGGGCCGGTCGCGCTGGTCGCCATGCACGCGGACGACCCCTGGCCGGCGCTGGCGGCCGGAACGGCGGCGGCCGCCGCCGGGCTGCTGCTCGAGTACGTCCGGGCCAGGGCCCAGGCCGCTGGCCTCCCGGCCGCCTGGACGCTGCTCACCCCGGGCGAGCGCCCGGTCCGGGTGATCGTGCTCGGCGTCGCCGGCCTGGCCGTGGGCGCCGCCGAGCTCGGCGGCGGTGCCCCGGCCCGGGCCGCGCTGCTGGCCGGCTACCCCGCCGCGCTCACGACCCTCGCCGCGCTCGGGGCGGCCGGCTGCGTCCAGCTCCTGCTTGCGGCCAGGCGCCCGCCAGCCGACACCTAGGGATGCCAGGCTTGGGGATGCCAGGCTTGGGGATGCCAGGCTTCGCCACGTGAGGCAGAATCCCCGAAAGGTGTCTATCCTCGAACGGTCATGCTCGAATCCATCACCCAGCCAAGCGACCTCCGGCGGCTGTCCACCGCGGAGCTGACCACGCTCGCCGCGGAGATCCGGGGGTTCCTGGTCCGCGCGGTCGCCGCCCGCGGCGGCCACCTCGGCCCCAACCTTGGCGTCGTGGAGCTGACCATCGCGCTGCACCGGGCCCTGGACTCCCCGGTGGACCAGATCGTCTGGGACACCGGCCACCAGGCCTACGTGCACAAGCTGCTCACCGGCAGGCAGGCCGACTTCGCCAGCCTGCGGACCATGGGCGGCCTGTCCGGCTACCCGTCGCGCAGCGAGAGCCCCCACGACGTGATCGAGAACTCGCACGCGTCCACCGCCCTCGGCTACGCCCTCGGCCTGGCCGAGGCGCGCCGCGCCGGGCAGGACGGCGGCCGGGTGGTGGCCGTGGTCGGGGACGGCTCGCTCACCGGCGGGGTCGCCCTCGAGGCGCTCAACCTGATCGGCCACCGCAAGCCCGACATGCTGGTGATCCTCAACGACAACGGCCGCTCCTACGCGCCCACGGTCGGCGGGCTGGCCGGGCACCTGGCCCCGCTCCGCCTCCACCCCGGCTACGAGCTGCTGAAGAAGGGCGTGGAGGAGACCCTGGGCCGGGTGCCGCTGGTCGGCGACGGCATGGTCGAGGCGGCCAAGCGGGCCAAGGAGGGGGCCAAGGCGCTGCTCGCCCCCCGGGTGGTGTTCGAGGACCTCGGCTGGCAGTACGCCGGCCCGGTCAACGGCCACGACCTGCCCGCCCTCGAGCGGGCCATCGCCCACGCCAAGCGGGTGCCCGGGCCGGTGCTGCTGCACGTGATCACCCAGAAGGGCCACGGCTACAAGCCGGCCGAGGAGCACGACGAGGACAAGCTCCACTCGCCGTCGGGCGCCTTTGACCCTGAGACCGGCCGGCCGCTGCCCTCCTCTGGCGACGAGGTCCAGTTCACCCAGGTGTTCGGCCAGGCGCTGCTGGAGGAGGCCCGCCGCCATCCCGAGCTGGTGGCCATCTCGGCGGCCATGCTCGGCCCGACCAAGCTCACGGTCATGGCCAGCGAGTTCCCCGACCGGGTCTTCGACGTCGGCATCGCCGAGCAGGTGGGGGTCACGATGGCCGCCGGCATGGCCCTGCAGGGGCTGCGGCCGGTCTGCGCC
>DASYUT010000233.1 GCA_036000965.1 Actinomycetes bacterium | reverse complement strand
ACGGCCGGGCCCTGCCCCCGCCCTGCCCCAGCCCTGCCCCCGCCCTGCCCCCGCCCTGCCCCAGCCCAGCCCCAGCCCAGCCCCAGCCCAGCCCCAGCCCAGCCCCAGCCCAGCCCCAGCCCAGCCCCAGCCCAGCCCCAGCCCAGCCCCAGCCCAGCCCCAGCCCTGGGTCCGGCTCGGGTGTGGGCCGGGGCCGAGTCCTGGCCCGGGTCCACGTCCCGGTGGGGCCGGTGCTGGGCGCCCAGCAGGGCGTCCACCCCCCAGCCGTCGTCCAGCCACACCGCCACCCCGGCCCGCTCGAGCCGGCCGACGATCTCCAGCACGTCGTCCGGGCCCATCGTGGCCCACCCTTCCCGCGTTGCGAATGCCGTGGTCGCACCCATTTTCTAGCGTGCTTGTGCAGCTTCATCGACTGCGTTACATTCCGCGCGCCCGACCGGGATTCCACCAGCGCCCGTGTCTGGAGACGGTCGGGGAGGGTGACAGGAGGGACAGAGTTGCCAGAAGGCACCGTCAAGTGGTTCAGCAACGAGAAGGGCTACGGGTTCATTGCCCGTAACGGAGGCGACGATGTCTTCGTCCACTTCTCGGCAATTCAGATCGACGGCTACAAGACCCTTGCCGAGGGTCAGGCCGTCGAGTTCGAGATCACCGACGGCCCCAAGGGGCCCCAGGCCTCGAACGTCCGACCGCTTGCGTAGAGCCTAGGAGCTCGACGGGCCTTCGGTTCGTTAGGACTTCCGGCAGCACGCAAGACCGCAAGGGCCCCGCCCCCGCGGGGCCCTTCCGCATCCGGAGAGGTCATCCGGCTCGTTCGACGGCCAGGCCGGGCACGACCTCGGCCAGCTCGGTCATCCAGCGCTCCTCTCAGGGCTGGCCGGGCACCCAGAGGCCGGATGGGCGGCGGCCGGGCTGGGCCGGCCCAGCCCCGGGTGGTGGGGCGGCCGGCTCCCGGGATGGGCGCGGGCTCGGCTGTGCCCCGGGGCCGGTGCCGCCCGGGCCGGCGTCCCGGGGGCCGGGACGGGAGGCGCCCGCGCCAGCGTGGCCGCCGCTGTGGCGCACGACCTCGGCGTAGCCGAGCTGCAGGTCGGCCAGGGCCCGGCGCAGCTCGGGCTCGACCGCGCCCAGGCGGCCCTGGACGCCGTCGAGCATGCCGGCCAGGGCGTCGATGAGCAGGCTGGCGGCCTCCAGGTCCCGGTACCGGTCGTTCTGGCCGGGCGGGACCCCGAGCCGCATGTAGGCGAGCGTCACCAGCGGGACTGCGGTCTCGGCCACGAGGTCGCCGGCCGACAGCGCGGCGAGCTGCTCGCGCATCTGCTCGACAGCGTCACGCTGTGCCTGCGCGGCGGTCGCCGGATCGGGCTGGTCGAGGTAATCAGTGGGGTCTGGCATCGGCGGTCTCCTGAGCGGTGCGCCGCCGGGCGGCGGCGGGACGGTCGCGCGGCGCGCGGCGTCGTGGCCTCCCCAAACAGCCCCGACGCCGTCGACACCGCGACGATGCGGCTGCTACAGTACAGTCCGACTCGGGTGCATCCGAAGCCTTGAGGGAATGCCAGATCCCGCGCCGGCGTTCCAGGTACCGTAGGACAACTGCACACAGCGAAGCAGGAGCGAGGGCTTCTCACCTCCAGGCCAGTATGAGCCCCCGGAGGTCGATGCGACAGACCACCGGACCCCGGTGGTGGGGCGGCCCTTTGGCCGCCTTTCGTTGTTTCGGGGCCGCGGAGGCCCAGAGGAGGGAGACAGCATCAGCGTAGAACCCAGGATCAACGACCGGATCCGGGCCACCCAGGTCCGGGTGGTGGGTGCCGACGGGGAGCAGCTCGGCGTCATGGACACCGTCGCCGCCCAGCGCCTGGCCAACGAGCTCGACCTGGACCTTGTGGAGGTCGCGCCACTGGCCCGGCCGCCGGTCTGCAAGCTGATGGACTACTCGAAGTACAAGTACGAGCAGGCCATCAAGGCCAAGGAGGCCCGCCGCAAGCAGAGCCTCGTGGTCCTCAAGGAAATGAAGATGCGGCCCAAGATCGACCCGCACGACTACGAGACCAAGAAGGGCCATGTCGAGCGGTTCCTCAAGCAGGGCCACAAGGTCAAGGTCACGATCATGTTCCGCGGGCGGGAGATGGCCCACACCGAGCTCGGCCGGCGCCTGCTCGAGAGGCTGGCGACCGACATCACCGAGATCGCCCAGGTCGACAGTCCGGCCAGGCAGGACGGCCGCAACATGATCGCCGTGTTCTCGCCCCGCAAGGGCCAGGGCGGCCCCAAGGCGACCCCTGTCGGCGACCGGGGCACGGCAGGGCGCGGCGCAGCCTCTGCCGACCGCGGCGGGTCGCAGCCAGCCCGCTCGAACACCCCCGCCGACCAGGCGGGCGGGCGCGTGGCGCCGGTGCCCGCCTCGTAGCGGCCGGACCACCAACCGACCACCGAGAGGAAGACCCTCGTGCCCAAGATGAAGACCCACCGCGGTGCCGCGCGCCGCTTCCAAGTGACCAAGAACGGCAAGCTGCTCCGCAGGCAGGCCAAGCTGAACCACATCCTCGAGAAGAAGTCCCCGGGCGTGAAGCGCCGGCTCGGCCGCCGCGTCGAGGTCGCCGCCGCCGACCGCCGCAACGTGCGTCGCATGCTCGGGATCTGACCGTGCGGCCGAACCTGGCCGCACCTGTGTGAGTGGTCGTGCAGCCGCCGGGCCGCACACCGAAGAACAGACCAGGAGACACTCCAGTGGCAAGAGTCAAGAGGGCCGTCCACGGCGCCAAGGCGAAGCGGACGACCATGGAGCTGGCCAAGGGCTACCGGGCGAGTCGCGGGCACCACGTGCGGGCAGCCAACGAGCAGGTCATGCACTCGCTGCGCTACGCCTACCGCGACCGGCGGGCGCGCAAGGGCGACTTCCGCGCCCTGTGGATCGCCCGGATCAACGCGGCGGCCCGGGCCGAGGGCCTCACCTACAACCGGTTCATCGCCGGCCTGCGGCACGCCGGGGTGGAGGTCGACCGCAAGGTCCTGGCCGACATCGCAGTGACCGACCAGGGCGCCTTCGCCGCCCTCGTCGCCACGGCCAGGGAAGGCCTCGCCAAGTAGCAAGCGCCTGCCGCGCCCCGGTCACCGCCGGGCGCCGGCCCCCCGTCCACCTACCGATGACCTCGAGCTCCCCGTCCACCTACCGACGACCTCGAGCGCCCCGCCCACCTACCGACGACCTCGAACCCCCGCCCGTCTCGCCGCCAGGCACGCCATCTGGCGCCGGCTCCCCGTCCACCTACCGACGACCTCGAGCCCGACCGTGAACGTGATCACGAGCGTACGTAACCCGACTGTGCAGGCCGCGCGCAAGCTCGGCCGCGCAACGGCCCGCGCCGGGCGCGGCCGCTTCCTGCTGGAGGGCGCCCAGGGCATCCGGGCCGCGCTCGACGCCGGAGTCCCGGTCGCGACCCTGCTGGCGACCCAGGCGGCCGCGGCCCGCCACCGCCGGCTGGTCGACGACGCCGGCGCGGCCGGGGCGCAGGTGCTGCTGGTCGCCGAGCCCGTGCTCGACGGCCTGGCCCAGACCGTCACCCCCCAGGGCCTGGTCGCGGTGGTGCCGAGCGTCGTCCGCGGGCTCGACGCCCTGCCGGCCGCCCCGCGCCTGGTCTGCGTGCTGGCCGAGGTGCGTGACCCCGGCAACGCCGGCACGGTGCTACGCGCCGCCGACGCGTTCGGCGCCGACGCGGTCGCCACCACGGCCGGCTCGGTCGACCTCGAGAGCCCCAAGGCGGTCCGGGCATCCGCCGGGAGCCTGTTCCACCTGCCCGTCCTGGGCGGGGTGGCCTGGCCGTCGCTGGCCGGGGCGCTCGCCGACCGGGGGGTGGCGCTGGTCGGGACCGACCCGCACGCCCGCGACGACACCGACGCCGCGCCCCTCGAGCGGCCGGTCGCGCTCGTGCTCGGCAACGAGGCGCACGGCCTCGGAGAGGACGTCCGGCGCGACCTCGACCACCTCGTGCGCCTGCCCATCCACGGCCGGGCGGAGAGCCTCAACCTGGCCGCTGCCGCTGCGGTCCTGCTCTGGGAGACGGCCCGCAGGCAGCGGGCGGCGGCCCCGGCCGGAGAGGAGGC
This sequence comes from Actinomycetes bacterium, assembly GCA_036000965.1. Classification (NCBI taxonomy): domain Bacteria; kingdom Bacillati; phylum Actinomycetota; class Actinomycetes; species Actinomycetes bacterium. Next base: position 2,426 of record DASYUT010000233.1, on the reverse strand, counting down.
GCCCGTTGGCTGACACCCAGGCCTACCTCGAGGCGCTGCCCGACGCGGTGGTGGTGGTCGAGGCGGACGGCACCGTGGCCTGGGCCAACTCGGCGGCCGAGCGCCTGGCCCGGGCCAGCCGTCACGAGCTGGCCGGCCAGCCGCTCGACAGCGTCCTGCCCCTGCGCGACGAGGCGGGCAACCCGTGGTGGGCGTGCTCGGAGCGGCTGCGCCGGCTGCCGGGGGTGCGCGGGGTGCCCCCGCGCGAGCTGACCCTGTCGGCGGACGGACGGACCAGGCCGGTGGACCTGTCGGCCACCTTCGTCCGGGGGCCCGATTCCACCGTGGTGCAGGCGGTATGCGTGCTGCGCGACGCCTCGGCCCGGCGCCGGGCCGACGCCAACCGGGGCGAGCTGATCTCCACCCTCGCCCACGAGCTGCGCTCCCCGCTGACCAGCGTGAAGGGGTTCACCTCGACGCTGCTGCACCGCTGGGACCGGTTCGGCGACGAGCAGAAGCGCCACATGCTGACCACCGTCAACGCCGACGCCGACCGGGTCACCCGGCTCATCGGCGAGCTGCTCGACGTCTCCCGGATCGAGGCGGGCCGGCTCGAGCTGCAGCGCCAGATGATCGAGCTCCCCCGCATCGCGCGCGAGGTCGTCGGCCGGTTCGAGCAGCTCCACGACGGGCACGCGTTCCGGATGTCGTTCCCGCCCGACTTCCCCGAGGTCTATGCTGACCGGGACAAGATCGAGCAGGTGCTGACCAACCTGGTGGAGAACGCGGTGAAGTACTCGCAGGGCGGGACGGTGGCGGTGCGCGGCGAGGTCGCCGGCGACGCCGTCGAGGTCGCCGTGACCGACCAGGGCGTCGGCATCCCTGCCGACCAGGTCCCCCTCATCTTCACCAAGTTCTACCGGCGGGGCGGCCACGGCGCGCCCACCGGCACCGGCCTCGGCCTGTTCATCACCCGAGGCCTGGTCGAGGCCCACGGCGGCCGGGTCTGGGCCCGCTCCGAGGTCGGCCGCGGCACCGAGGTCCGATTTCGCCTGCCCCGCGGGGGCCTGGAGCTGGCCGGGATCCACTAGGAGCCGGCTCCACCGGGTCCCGGCGGGGCGACCGCCGAGCGGACGATAGGCTTGCTGCGTCTTCCCGCTGCCCGCCCTGGACGCCGGGTGGCGCCCACCCAAGGAGCTCCCATGCCCACCACCACCACGCCCGACCCCGGCCTGGACGCCATCGTCGCTGCGGGCCGCGCCGCCATCGCCCAGGCCGGCGACCTCGACGCCCTGCGCGCCGCCGAGCAGCAGCACGTCTCTCGGCGCTCACCCCTTGGCGACGTGCAGCGCGCCCTCGGCGGCCTCGACCCCGAGACCCGACGGACCCTCGGCCAGCGCGTCAACCAGGCCAAGGCAGAGCTCACCGCCACGCTCGCCGCCCGCCAGGCCGAGCTGGAGGCGGCCCGGGACGCCGTCCTGCTCGAGGCCGAGCGCGTCGACGTGACCCTGCCGGGCCGGGTGCCCCCGCGCGGCAGCATCCACCCCCTGAGCCGTACGGTCGACGAGGTCGTCGACATCTTCATCGGCCTCGGCTACCGGGTCGCCGAAGGTCCCGAGGTCGAGACCGACTGGTACAACTTCGAGGCGCTGAACTTCGCGCCCGGCCACCCCGCCCGGCTCATGCACGACACCCTGTTCGTCGAACCCGACCCGAGCGTGCCTAGCCCGCTGCTGCTGCGCACCCACACCTCGCCCGTACAGATCCGCACCATGCTGGAGTGCCCGCCGCCGGTGTACGTGGTCATCCCGGGGCGGTGCTACCGGGCCGACACCCCCGACGCCACCCACGTGCCGGTGTTCAACCAGATCGAGGGCCTCGCCGTGGCCGAGGACATCACCATGGGCGACCTCAAGGGGACCTTGCAGGCGTTCGCCCGCGCCTACTTTGGCGACGAGCGCGAGATCCGGCTGCGCCCGTCGTATTTCCCGTTCACCGAGCCGAGCGCCGAGGTCGACGTGTCCTGCTTCGTCTGCGGCGGCCGGGGCGGCGACTGCCGCACCTGCAAGGGCGAGGGCTGGATCGAGATCCTCGGAGCTGGCATGGTCCATCCCCGGGTGCTCGCCAACGTCGGCTACGACCCTGACCAGGTGTCCGGCTTCGCGTTCGGCATGGGCGTGGAGCGGATCTACATGCTCCGCTCCGGCCTTGCCGACCTGCGTACCCTCGCCGACAACGACGTCCGCTGGCTGGCCAGCGTGTGAAGGCGTGTCGGTGATCCGCTTGACCATGGCACAGGCGCGGTTGGGGATCCGCCCGGCCGCGGCACCGGCGCTCTTGGGGCCGTGGGAGCCCGGGGGATCCGCCTGACCATGGCACAGGCGCTCTTGGGGGGCCGTGGGGGGAGCGAGCGCCCCCCACATCGAACCAGGACCGCCGGGAGACGC
>DASYUT010000232.1 GCA_036000965.1 Actinomycetes bacterium | reverse complement strand
CCACCCGCCTGTGGACTCCGGTCAGTCCTCCATCCCGGGTCGGCTCGATGCGTGCTCAGCCGCCGAGCAGCCAGCGAGCAACCGCGTGAGCGATCGGCAGCCCTGTCTCGCTCTCGAACCAGGAGAATCCCGGAGACGGGTTGACCTCGAAGCACACCACGCGGCCGTCGAGCGCCAGCTTGAGATCGATCCCCGCAAACGGCAGATCCAGGTCCGACGCCAGGGCGAGACAGCGCCCCGCCAGCTCGTCGTCGAGCCGGTAGCCCTGAAGGCGGGCATCGGCACCTACTTGCGCCAGGGCGTACCGGTAGTCGATCGCGGTGGTGTGCACGATCGCCGCGTACACCTCGTCACCGACGACGTGGACCCGGACGTCCGGCCCCTGTACCCGTTCCTGGAACTGCACCGGGCACCACCGGAGCCGGTTCAGCCGCTCGGAGTCGGCGGCCGGATCGAACGCGGTGACCACCGAGCGGATCCCGCTGCAGGACTTGTAAACGACGTCGCGATGCCGGTCGACGAAGTCGAGAACCTCGTCAGGATCGTCGGACACCAGCGTCTCCGGAGTGGCGAACCCGTGGCGGACGACGGCCTGCGCCTGGAACGGCTTCGAGGTATTGGACGCCATCGCGGAGACCCGATTCGCCACCCGGCAGCCGGTGAGGCACGGGGCCACTTCGGTAAACCCGATGAGCGCGTCGTGCACCCTCCGGGCGTGCGTCAGCTCCGGGGCCGTCTCGGGCTGCCCCGCGAGTTCCGGCACCAGACCCGGCTCGACCGGGCGCAGGTACGCGCCGACGACGGCGGACAGGTCGACGCAGCGCCTGTCCGTGCGGAGGGTGCCGGAGAGGTCCGGACTGCCCGCTGCCTGCCCGATCACGACGTGGACCTGCTGAGCGGCCGCAGCCCGCGGATGGAGCACGACCACGTCCGCGTCCAGCTCGGCCAGCTCCCGGGTCACCATCGCGGTCGGCGGTTCGGTGGGCACCCCCCACACCAGGACCGTCATGGCACGGCCACCATCAGGCCGGGGACCAGCAGCTCGATGAGCCGGTCGAACAGCACCGCACCGCCGGCCCGCAGGTCCGCCAGGGGGGTCAGCCCGGCGAACCACCATCCCGACGGGCCGACGACGAAATCGACGCCGATCAGCGCCTCACCGGCACCGATCCTGGTGGTGAAGGCCGCCACCCCCCCGGCCACCGCCTCCGGCACCTCAGGAGCGAGCACCTCGCCGTCGAGGCAGACAACGTGAACCGCCCGCGCCGGCCGTCCGGCCGCCGCCGCCGCGGCGGCCAGCAGGGCGTCGGCCGGCCAGAGCGGTGCCGCGCTGTCGAACCGCACGGTCGGGCAGCTCAGCCCCACCGCGTGGGCCGCGGCGACCGCCACGAACGGGTGCCGGACCGGGCCGGCGAGGCAGTCGGGCTCGGGCCGGTTGCGCACCGGGCAGCGCAGCCCATGCAGCCAGCTCAGGACGACGGCGTGCAGCTCCATCGCGGCGTAGTCGCGTTCGGCCGGAGCAGCATACTGCCACGCCTGGGCCGGAGGCTCGAGCATCCGGTTGAGCACGCCGCTCACCCCGCCAGGGCCGGCCGCCAACTCGTCGACCAGCACCGTCCCGTCGATCAGCTCGACCGTGGTATGCACGCCATCACGGCCGAGCTGGTGCGAGATCCGGCGGACGTACGACAGCGCCTCGCTCGTCACGACCGAGCAATCGAGACCGCTCTCGACAGCCCGGCGCGCGAACCAGAGCGCGCCGGGATCGTCGAGTCCGCACAGCACCAGCAGCATCGCCGTCTCCGGTGTGGAAGGGCCCGATGGAAGGGTCGGTGCAGGCTTGCTCCGTGCGGGCTGGCGCGATCGGTCTACGGGTGCGGGGCGTCGAGCTCGGCCTTCGCCGCGACCGCGTCGGCCACCTGCTGCTCGAGCTCGGCACGCAGCTCGGTGACCTCGGCGTCGCTCAGCTGAGGTTCGCCCGAGAACGCCGAGCCGGACAGATCCGGTCGCAGCTCGGCACCGATGAAGCCGGTCAGCTGCCCAAGCTGGCTCTCCAGCGCAGCCAGTCGTTGCTCCAGGGCCGCCTGGCCACCCAGACCCGGTCCGCCGGGCTGCGACAGACCCTGCTCACCCGGGCCGCCAGGGATCGGAACCTCGACGATCTTCCTTGGGATCCGGTCGCGGACGTCCTTCAGCAGCTTGTTGTCGGGGACGAGGTCCTTGCGGAGCTCCTTCTCCTTGATGAGCTCCTTGCGGAACTCCTTGTCTTTGTCCTTGATGAAGTCCTTCCGGCCGTCCTTGATGTCCTTGATGATGGACTTGCCGACACACATCGAGATATGCAGCTCGAAGAGCACCGCCGCAATGGGGTTCGCGACCGTGCTCGTCCCGGCGCCCGCGAAGAGCAGCCCGACCACGAAGCCGGAATCGTCGACGATGACCGATCCCGAGTCGCCGTGGTCGGAGAAGACCGGGTTCTGGGTCGTGTCGGCCGCGATGCTGATCTGGTTGGTCAGCGTCTTCACCCCGATGCCGTCGCCGTAGTCGATCTTCACCGTCTGGGTGAGGCCGTCCACCATGCCGTGGGTGAACCCGGTAGTGCGGCCACGTTTGCGCACGGTCATCCCGAGGGTGGCCGCCTTGGTCCCCTTGACGTTGCCGATCTCGACGACCTGGCAGGTGCTCGTCTTGCTCGCGTCGATCGAGACCACTGCCCCGTCGACGGCGGCGGAGAGCGTAGCCCGCAGCAGCGAACCGAACTCGTCGGTCGGGACCACGCCGGTGTCGATCCGGCTCGGCTGCACCATCCGATCTCCGATGGAGAAGGTGTTGTCCACGCAGGCCACATGGAAGTTGGTCAGCGCCGCATGCTGGTTGGTGACGTTGTCGATCACGATGGCGCCCAGCGTGCCGGCGAAGACGAAGCCGTTGACCGCCCGGGTCGGGCCCATGCTGATGCCGCCCTGCAGGCTGGCGTAATGCGTGGTGTCGGCCTGCGCGGCGACGTCGAGCTCCTTGGCGAGCACCTGCAGCTCGTACTTGCGCTCCAGCACGTCCGTCACCGCGCCGTCGATCTGCGCGGGAACGCGCTGGTCGTCGGGGACGTCGTCGCGCTTGGCTTCGACATGCACCCGGATCGCGACCTCGTCGGTGAGCCGGCCACCTACCTCCTTGTAGCCGACGTCAACCGCCGTGACGCCAGGCTGGGCGAGGAACCGGGCCTCGACCTGCTGCTTGATGGCGATCAGTTCATCCAGCGATGGCATACCTGACATCCCCCTCCACAGCTGGGCCACCCCCCGGCGGCTCTGCTAACGCGGCTCTGCTAACGCGGCTCTGCTAACAAGGAGGCGCGACGGACCTCCGAGATACAGCGATGGACAGAAATTCCGCCGCCCGGTGCTCCCCGCGGCGTGCTCCGCTGCCGGCGTGCCGGGCCGAATAGGCGCCCTGCCAGCTCGGCGGTCATCCTATACTGTAGGCATGACGATGACGTACGACGACGCGGTGGCCGTTCAGCGGCGCCACGAGAGCCAGATCCTCGGGCTACCCGGAGTGACCGGCGTCGGCGTCAAGCTCCGGGACGGCCGGCCGGTGCTGGAAGTCACCGTCGACCCCGAGCGGGACGTCCCGGTCGAGCTTCAGCTCGACGAGCTCGACGGTCTGCCGGTGGTAGTCGAGAAACGCCGCTACGAGCTGCACTGAACACGCCGCATTGACCCCCGGGGCGCTGTTGCGTTCAGCGCGTGGGCAGCGCGTCCTGCTCACTGCGGCCCCCCTAGCCGCTTGAGGAATCCGGATCGACAAAGGTTGTCGATGCCGCTGCGGTGCCAGCCGCGATGCCGAGGTCGTGGAAGCGGGCCTGCATGCCGACGCGGAGGGTCTCGTCGTCGCGGTCGGACGCGGGTCCAGTGGGCGGGGTTGCGTCCCAGCCGCGGGCTGCGGACACCGGCCAGGATGGGGCCGATGACCTGGTCGCGCAGGGCGAGCAGGGCCGCGATCGTGCGGGCGGCGGTGGGCGGGACCAGGTACCGGCGGGACGTGCCCGGTTTGGCGATGCGATGGTGCCGCGGAGCTTGCGCAGGTCGTAGGCGTGTAGGGTACGCAAACTCGGACGTAGGCTTTGAGCTGGGGTTTCGCGGATCCCGTGGTTCGGTATGGTTGGCGCCCTGCCGCCCCGCCTGCGGAGGCCATCCCTGGTGCTATCGAAACTCGCCTACTCACGCTGTGCCGCTCCATCCGTCTGCTCGCGCTGCTCGCCCGCGGCGACGCCGCCAACGACCTGTACGTGCTGTTCCTGCATCGAACTGGACACCAGACGGGTCCATCTTGCCGGGGTGCCGCCAACCCCGACGGCGGCTGGGTCATCCAGCAGGCCCGCAACTTGCTGCTGGCGCTGGGCGAGCAGGGACGACAGCTGTGCTTCCCTTGTCCGCGACCATGACGCGAAGTTCCCCCGCAGCTTCGATGACGTAGTCCGCTCCGAGGGCGCCCAGGTGCTCCTCACGCCGGTGCGGGCGCCCAAGGCGAACGTTTACGCGGAGCGCTGGGTGCGGACGGTCCGTGCCGAGTGCCTGGACTGGCTGCTGCTCGTTGGGCGCGGCCACCTTGAGCGGGCCCTTCGGTTCTGCGTCCAGCATGACAACGGCCACCGCCCGCACCGGGCGCTCGGGCTGCAAGCGCCAGATCAGCCCGCCGGGCTGACCGTTGTCGGCGAGTTTCGGCGAGGCAGGGTGCATCGAAGGCGGTCTGCTGCACGAGTACCGGCGAGCTGCATGAACGCGTTTGCGCACCTTCAGGGTGCGACTCCCCCGGCCACCCGACCGCGTTTGACAACCCATACCCATAACAGTCTCAGCGCCCGCCTTTGATGGTGCTGTTGGGCTGCTCAGCAGCTGGTGGCGTGCCGGAGCGCTTCGCAGACGGCGTGCATCCGCTCCGGCGAGAGCCGGGTGATCCGCCCTGTGCACAGGGCGACGCGGATGACCGTGAGGTTGTCGAGGGTAAGAGCGCACCGCGTCGGCATGCCGTCTGAGCGGTCGAGCTCCACCTCGGTAGGGATACCTCGGATCGTGCGTGTGGCCGGCACCCCGAGCACCTGGTTCAAGACCTGGATGGCCTCGTTGCGGGCGAGGACGAGGAAGGGTCGGCGACCGGCTCGTGGATCCTCATACCACCACATCTCACCACGGGCTACCACGGTTGGAGTCCCTGGCGGCCCTCCTCGGCGTCGAGGCGACGCAGCAGGTCGACGCTCGCTTGGTCGGTCACGGCCGCCAGGTCACCCCACTCGTCCGGGGTCGCGGGTGGGATCCGCATGTAGCCGTCGACGATCTGCTGGCTGATCGCCATCTCCTGGTCGTTGCGGAGGAACTCCTCGAGCGCGCTGCGGATGAGCGCCGAGCGCGACACGCCACGCCGGGCGGCCTCGCGGTCGAGGAGGTCGACCAGCTCGTCGGTGAGCTGCACCATCGTCTGCACCCGGTTCATAGGCCCATCATAGCCCAATGATGTCTACTGCCGCTACGCGACTTGCTCCGCTCGACTGTTGGGCGCGGAACCCGGATTCGCGTCGTGAGCAGGTGACCTCGGCCCGAGGAGCAGCAGCCAGTCCAGGCCGTAGGGTACGGAAATGCGAACGGGTCCGGTGAGCTGCCGGTTCGCATCAGCGACACTGTTGCATCTGGTGATTACCGCCGTCGCCGTCCTCCACCAGAGCCCTGAACGCCGCCTTCGACACTCGGGATTGATCGCTTTGGGCACTTCTTGCAGCCCTCTGGGCAGGAAGCGCCTCCACGTTGCTACTCGCTGGCGACGCCCTTCGCCCAGATGCAACAGTGCCGTTCCCACCACCGCCGGTGGGGTTCGACTGGATCGTGGGCGTGCAGGAGCAGCACGCGATCGGCTGGGTCTAGGCGCGAGCCGGGCGGCGGCACGGTCGGCGAGCGGGGTGAGACGCTCGGCTATACACCTCACTGGGAGACAAGGCGAGACAGCTCGTCGGCGATGTCCTTCCAGGGGCTCGTAAGGCTGAGGGCCTTGCTGATGAGGGGCAGGAACAGGACGAGATTATTGACCGTGAACCGTCGGCGCGTTCGTCTATCGACAGGCCAGCTCGGCATCCGCTCGATCGCCGCGTACCTCTCGGTCATGAGCGACAGCCGTTCCTTAAGGGCCTCACGTTCCTTGTCCGTGCCCGCCTTCACCAGCTGAGACTGCAGCTGGCTCACCTCCCTGCTGAGCTCATCGGCTTCGGCGAGCTGTTCCACCTTCTGCTGCTTCATCGTCTGGTGGAACGAGTACATCGGCGCGATGAACGCCAGGATCTCCACTGTCAGGGCGACTGCGAGGAGGGCGAGGTAGGGTCGGCGCCAGTATTCGTATCGCCCCAGAAACGGGATGATCGCCCACCACGTGGCGAGGAAGAGGGCGGGGATGGCCAGCACCATCGCCTGGAAGAAGTAGAACTCCCCGACCGGCTTCAGGCCGCCCGCCCCATCGAGATGACCGGGCTGGACGATGGGTGCCAGGCCTCGTCGTTGGAGCAACGATCCGAGCGTCCCGTACGTGACGGCGCGCCCGACAGCCCGGCCAGCCAGGTAGCCGGCCGCCATGGACACTATCGTGAACCAGATCTCGGTTCGGATGCGAGGGCCAAAGGCCACGACGAAGGCCATGAGGATCAGGAGTGCGATCAGGAGACCAGCTCGCTCGGCCCAAGCCTGAGCGCGGGTCTCCAGATCCCTGGTGAACCCGGCGACCTCTTCCCTGGTGACGGAGAGAGCGCCTCTCCTCGAGAGCCGGACCAGTGTCAGACGTATCCGCGGCGCCAATTCCAGCGCCAGACGGATTCCAACAGTGAAGGCCAGGACGGACGTGATGTAGAGCGGATCCCATCGGGAGAGGTCAGTGCCGAAGAGCATCAGCTCGTTGGCCAGGGCAACGACGATCATCGTGGTCAGGGCAAGGAGAAAGTGCGTTTGAGTCCATCGCTCGACGTCGTCGGCGAGCTTGCGGAGGTGGAGCCACATCCGCAGGCGCCTAAAGCCTGGCGGGCTCGGGCGGCGGATTTCCATATACCAGTGCCTCCCCACAAACATCTACCCCATTTGACGCCTCGAGGGCTCTTCTGTTCTGGCAGCGCGGAGATGTTCCCGCAGCGTGGAGGCCTTGGGAGCCTGCCGTCAACCGGGCAACGTTGCCGGGTCAGCTCGGTCGCACTGGCTCGAGCAGCCCGCTGGGCTTCCCCAGCCTGGCCGACGGGGTGGCCGACCGAGCCTGGTCGCTGGCACAGGTCATCGCCGAGCTTGGCGTGCACGACCGGCTCAAACGGCTACGGGGTGCGGCGCAGGGACCCACATCACGGCAGAGGGTTAGGAACCAACGCGGCCCACGACCTGCGCGCTGACCGGGGCGACACCCCCAAGCGCGCGGGCCGCCTATCTGCTCGCCGGGCGGATGATCTGCGACCGCCGCGGCAAGCACTACCTGGGGGTCGCCCCGCACGGCCGGCGGCAGTGTTACCGCTCCTACACCTGCTACACCCGCCACCGCTACGGCCGCAGCACCTGCCCAGCCGACCGGCTACCCGCCGACCAGCTCGAACACGCGGTGATGCAGGCGCTACTGGCTACCTACGAGCAGACCGACCTGTTGGAGCATGCCATCACCACCGCCCGCAGCCAAGCTGCCCACCTGCGGGAACAGCACCAAGGCGAACTCGCCGCCATCCGAGGAGAAATCGGCAAGGCCGGTCGATGGGTGTGCCGGTCCACCAGGCGTCCAGGCGGATCAGGTTGAGGGCGGTGGCAGCGGCGAAGCAGTGTCCCAGGCGGGTCTTGGGCAGGCCGCGGTAGCGGGTGCGGCGGACCCCGGGTGGCGGCGACGGCCTGGTGGATCGTGCCTTCGACGCCGGCGCGGCTGGCGTAGCGGGCCTTCCACTCGTTGGTGCTCTGCTGGGCGCGGGCGTCTTGGAGGGCCTGGTGCACGTCGCGATGGTGCAGGGTGCGTTGACGGCCATAGCGCCCGGCGGCGCGGGTGCACTGGTCGCGGACCGGGCAGGCGCGGCAGGCATCGGCGGGGACCTTCACCACGATCGCGCCCTGGCCGCGTTGGCGGCATTGGGCCCACGAGGCGCTGGTCACACCCTGCGGGCAGGTGACCTGGCGGGTGTCGAAGTCGATGTGGAACGCGGCACGGTCGAACCCGGTGTTGGCCCGGGCCTGCGGCGAGGTGTCCAACAGGACCGGGCCGAGCAGCGTCAGGTCCGCCTGGGCGCAGGTGAGCACCAGCTCGGCGGAGGTGTAGCCGGCGTCCACCAGATGCTCGCCCGGCAGCAGCTGCCTGCCGGCCAGCTCGGCGTGGATGGGGCTGGGTCATCGCCACGTCCGGCACGGTCGCATCCGTGGTGGCTCCGTTCGTGACCAGGTTCGGCAGAGGCTGTCGGTCCACGTGTGGGTCGGGCTGTTCGCACGTCTTGGTGCGGTGCACCTTGTCGCCGACCCAGGCGTGATCACGCTTGACGCCGCAGCGGGCATCGGGGTCGTCGGGCGAGATCAAGCGCAACCTGCCCGGCCAGAGACCGCCTGTGTCCGCCTCCCGCCGCCGTACCTCCTCCGGTCGCCGTCGACCGACCGGTAGTCCTGCTGCACCCACACCCGGCGGAGCACCCCCACCGCGGGAACTTCCCGTGGCCACCCCGGCGCGGTCGGCGCGTGGACCGCCTCCAGCAGCCGGTAGCCGTCCCACCCGATCTGCACGGCCAGCTCGCGCCGCTTGTCCTCGCTGCCCGGCAGCCGGTAGGAGTCCACCCGTGCCCCGTAGCGGCCGACCCAGGCGTCGTCGATCACGCTCGCCAGCCACCCCGGCGCGGCGGCGGCGAGGGCCTCCAGCGCGGCCCGCGCCGTCCCCGACGAACTCCAGCCGGTGCAGGTTCCGCACCGCAGCCAGCACGTGGGTGGAATCGGTCCGCTGCCGGCCCCCGGCCCCCACCAGCCCCAGTGCCGCCAGGCGCCCCAGCAGCAGATCCAGCGCCCCGCCCCGCAGCCGATGGCCACCAGCCGCGCGCGAAACTCCGACAGCACCCTGAAGTCGAACCCCGGATCGCCCAACTCCAACCCAGCGCGTACTTCCAGTCGATGCACCGGCGCACCGCATCCACGGCCTGCCGATCCCTCGATCCGCCCCGCGACGAGCGCGGCGTAGGTGCTGCCCCAGCCGCGCTGGTGGGCCGGGTCCAGGCTCAGGTGCGGCAGGGACGCAAACGGTGCTGGGGCGCACAGCAGCGCGTCGCCAAGGTCGAACAGGGCGTCGGCGCGGC
>DASYUT010000231.1 GCA_036000965.1 Actinomycetes bacterium | reverse complement strand
AGCTCGCCAGCGAGGTCGGGGACGACCGGCAGCACGTCGAGGTGGAAGCCGTCGGCGTAGTGCAGGGTCCAGGCCCGCTTGCCCTTCTCCAGCTTCGTCGGCGCCAAGCGGTGGCCGGCCTGCTGCCGGGCCCAGACGTAGCTGCCAAGCCAGCCGTTGACCAGCTGGTTGAGCTGCTTCTGGGTGAGCTCCAACTTCCCGTAGGCGACGCGGATGACCAGGTCGATGTCGAACTGGCCGGTGAAGGGGTCGCGGTTGGTCGTGCCCAGGTTGGCCGATCCCTGCGGGTAGACCTGCACGTCCCGGCCGGCCGTCACGGCGGCGTGCTGCCGGAGCCACGCTCCGAGATCTTGGTAGCGCTCCCGGGCGAGCCGCCACGGGTAGGGGGGTGGGTCCAGTTCCTCGGCCAGTCCCCACAGGAAGGCCGATCGGTCGAAGAGGTTGTTGCCGGTCATCAGGCGTACTCCGTGGTGTTGGGGGTCGGCTGGAGCGGCTGGTAGGGGCCGGCGGCGTGGCCGGCGAACCGGGCGGTGTAGGTGGGGCTGAGCGTGCGGCTTTGGGCCGCGGCGAGGCCAGCGAGGTCGTCGGGGTCGGCGTCGTCGATGGCGTACAGGCCGGCCGGTACCTGGGCGTCGAAGCGGCTGTAGCGGTCCCTGCCGACCAGGTGCTCGGCGATGCCCTGAGCGCCGCGGCTACCGGCGGCCAGGACGAGCGGGGCGGCGTGCTTCGCCCAGGTAAAGAGCCCGCCGTCGTCGAGCCTCTTGGGATGGTTGGTCACCTCGTCGGTGGTGCCGACATTTAGTACTCGGATCGCGTCCAAGGGCACGCCGAGGACGCTGACCGCCTCGGTGATCGCCACCACCGACGGATTGTTGGCCCAGACGCCGCCGTCGACCAGCCGGTGCCCATCGACCCGGGCGGCGGGCAGGAAGGTAGGGGCCGCTGAGGTTGCCAGGGCGACATCGACCATGGGGAGCTTCCAGTCGCGGGTGAACCGCGGGTGGTGCGGCGTCTTGAACAGGTGCACCTGCCCGCACTGGAGGTCCCAGGACGGGATGAGCAGGCGCTTGTCGCTGCTGCCGAGTAATCGGTCACCGAGCACTTCGTGCAGCGCCTCACGAAGCGGCTGCTGCGGATACGTAGGTCGATGCAGGCGGGCCGGTAGGTGCCACCAGCGCCGCCGGGAAGCGGGGAATACCGTGGCCGCCAGCTGCTGGTAGTGCCGGACGATGTCGGCGGGCCGCAGGCCGGCGCCCAGCGCCAGGGCGATGATTCCGCCGGCGGAGGTGCCGGCGATGAGGTCGAAGCTGTCGCGGATGCGGACGCCGAGGTCGTCCTCGAGGCGGGCGAGCACGTGCGCGGTGAACAGGGCCTTCACGCCGCCGCCGTCCAACGCGAGGATCTGGAAGCGGGACGGCGGGTCGTCGGCGAGCGTCGGTCGGTACATCTGGTGGGTGGCCATCTCGGAGGTTCGGAGTAGTTGAACGCACGATAACCGATCGCGACTGGCGGGGCCAAGTCGCGGCGAACTACAGTTCGCGGTAGCGAACCCGGCCGGTGGGGAGGTGGCAGGTGGACGACCTCGGCCAGAGACTGCGAAGGTTCCGGGAGGATCGCCGCTGGACCCAGGCGGCCCTCGCCGAGCACGCGGGTGTGTCCAAACCCTACCTGTCGGAGTTGGAGGGCAACGCCGGACGGCGACCCTCCGGCCAGATCCTGCTGAAGCTCGCCGACGCCCTCGGGGTCACGGTCGCCGATCTCCTCGGCCGCCAGATCGTGCCCTCCCAGGAGCCCGACATCCCACCCAGCCTGCGCGAATTTGCAACCCGGAGGGGCCTGCCGGAGAGCGACATACAGATGCTAGCCGGCATCCGGTTTCGCGGTGAGGCGCCGCGCACCCCGCAGCGGTGGGAGCACATCTACAACGCCATCCGCACAAGCCAGGCCCTAGATGACGATGCGTCGTAGCCGGCCGCCCGACCGACTAGTGCGACGCTTCCTGGACCAGCACCAGTGGCGCGGAACACCCGAGGAACTCGTCTGTCGGCTGTGCGCGCAGCTGCTGGAGGAGGCCGGTGTCAGCGTACCGGTCGACGTGCGGATGCTCGCCTCCTTCCGCGGTATCGCGGCCATCTTCGAGGTGGACCAGGCGGAGGCGGGCTGCATCTTCTGCGACGGTGAGCGCCTCCTCATTCACCTTCGCGGTAGCGACTCACCCGAGCGGCGGCGCTTCACCATCTGCCACGAGATCCTGCACACCTTCTTCCCTGGATTCCGAGAGGAGCGTCGGAAGCGGATCGACAGGACGGTCGGCGCCTTCGACCCGGACCAGTTCGAGGAGTACCTGTGCGATCTTGGAGCCGCCGAACTGCTGCTCCCGCGCCAACCGTTCCTAGGGGCGCTTCCTCCACAGCCATGCCTCGATGACGTGATCGAGCTGGCGGCCGTGTTCGACGCGAGTCTTGAGGCGACCGCGATCCGCGTGGTCAACCTCACCGCCGCGCCCATGGCGCTTGTCGTGCTGGAGCCGGCCTGGAAACCCCTCGAGCAGCGAGAGCTCGCCCGACGGGCGACCCAACCCGCGCTGGCTGGCCTGGAAGGCGAGTTACCACCCAAGAGACTGCGAGTGCGGTGGGCCTACGGACCAAAGATGACCACGATCCCGAAGCACAAGTCGATCGACGACACGGCCCCCCTAGCCGCGGTACTGGAAACCGGCGGCGTGGACTACCTGGGAGTAACCGGCCTCACGGGTGACCCTTATCAGGTTTCGGCGCGGCACCTGCCCTACCACCGGGAAGGAGAGCCCGTCGATCGCGTGCTCGTCCTCCTGCAGGATCCGATGGGCCTGCCATCGGACACTTCTACATCGACGTAAGGCCTATCTGCGTGGTTGCGGAACCGCGGACTCCTGGACGAGCCTGCAGAGGGATAGGGATTGGACGGGTATCCGCGGACGGTGGGTGGACATCAAGCGTGGACGCGGTCTATCACCGCAGGTGAAGTGGAAAGGCTAGGTCGGACCCTACAAGGGGTCCACAGGGGAGACACGTGGTCCATGCTGTGGGAGTGAGATGCATACCTCGACGCCTGGCGGGAGCGCTTGCCCGCCGAAGCGGGCCTCCCTCAAGGGAGCGTGCGCCCTGGCATGGCCAGCGTGTCGCCTCCGAGCCCGGCTACGTCTTCTCGCCAGGAGGCTGGACGCCGCCACCGGACACGCTGCCGGCATGGAATTGGCTTCCGCCTGACGGGGCGATGCCGCGGCTGGATCTTGTGCCATGGTGGGTGCGGGTGTGGTACGAGATCCCGTTGCTTGACCGCTACGCCCACGCTTGGATGTGGGCGCATGGAGCGTGGGAAGTCCTTCCGCCGTTCTCCCTTCCTCCTCGAGGAAGGCAGGCGGGAGTGCGCGAACCTCGTCACCCTATGCTTTCTGGCATGCAGCCGGGCGCGGGCTGAGCAATGTCAGAGAGCCAAGAGGAGTAGCAGCTCGACGTACCCTGCTGACCAGGCCTTCGTCGGGACCCGACACGTGGGCGCTGAAGGATTGGCCAGGTATCCCCGGACGGCCAGTGGCCATCTAGTGCGGACAAGGCCCATTGCTGCAGGTGAAATGGCCAACTACAGCCGGACCCTACATGACTTGTAGGGTCCACGGATAGATGCCCAATTCCACGGATACTTGTCCACTGAATGTCCAATTTGGACAAGTAGCGTGGACGGCAGGCTGAATCCAGCACCGGTAATCGCGGAACGATGACTGACGAACCGCTGGAACTGACAGTTGCCGACGCGGCCGCGTGGCGGGAGTGGCTCGGCGAACAGCACGACACCTCGGCCGGGGTCTGGCTGGTGCTCGCCAGACAGGGCACGACCCAACCGACCAGCCTCACCTACGATCAGGCGCTGGATGAAGCGCTGTGCCACGGGTGGATCGACGGGCAGGCGCGGCGCCGCGACGATGCCACCTACCGCCAGCGCTTCACCCCCCCGCCGTGCACGGAGCCCGTGGTCCAAGCGCAACGTCGGCATCGTCGGACGCCTGGAGCGCGGGGGCCGGATGCACCCCGCGGGCGTGGCCGAAGTCGAGCGCGCCAAGGCCGACGGACGCTGGGACGCGGCCTACGCCGGTCAGGCCAGCATGGAGGTGCCGGCCGACCTGGCCGCCGCGCTGGCCGCGCAACCCAGGGCGCAGGCGATGTTCGACATCCTCACCAGCCAGAACCGCTACGCCGTCCTGTACCGGATCGCGAGCGCCAAGCGCGCCGACACCCGAACCCGCCGTATCGAGAACTTCGTCGCCTGCTCGCCCGCGGCGAGACGGTCTACCCGCAGAAGCGCAAGCTCGCCGACTGACCGTCAGGCTCCCGGTTCCCGGGCCGCGGCCTGATAGCGGCCGGCGAGGGCGGCTGGCGTGGGGTGAAGGGGGGGCCGTTGGGGGTGCGGGGGCGGATGCGGTCGGCGCGGAAGGTCCGCCAGTCCTGCCGGTCGTCGTCCCAGGCCAGCAGGTACCAGCGGCGCCCGGTGAAGACCAGGCGGTGCGGTTCGGCGCTGCGGCGGCTCGCCGTCCCATCATGGTCCAGGTAGTCGAAGCGGAGCCGCTCGCTGTCACGGATCGCCGCGGCGATCCGTAACAGGGTCTCGGCGTCGACGGTCGGCCCTCGCCCGGCCACCGACACCGTAGCCGCGCGCACCGCGTCGGTGCGGTGGCGCAGCCGGGAGGGCAGCATCTGCCGCAGCTTGGTGAGCGCGCGCAGCGAGGTCTCCTCGATACCGGTCACGGTGCCCCCGGCGGCGGCGTGCAGGCTGACGGCGACCGCGATCGCCTCCTCGTCGTCGAGCAGCAGAGGTGGCAGGGTCGCGCCGGCGCCGAGGCGGTAGCCGCCGGCCGTTCCGGTGGTCGAGTGCACCTGATAGCCGAGGATGCGGAGCCGCTCGATGTCGTTGCGGACGGTCCTGGTGGTCACCTCCAGCCGGTCGGCCAGCTCGGCACCCGACCAGTCGGGTCGCGCCTGCAGCAGCGACAGCAGGCGCAGCAGCCGCACGGAGGTTTCCAACATTCTTCCAGTTTGCCAGGTGTTGAGGAACCAGAGGTTCCACAAGGGCCCGTAGAGTCCCCCCACGACGCAGCACACCCGACGGCAGGCGGGCGGTGGCCGCACTCGCGAAGGGAGCACAGAATGTTGCGAGGACTCAGCCAACTCATCATCTTCGCCGACGACATGGCGGCGGCGAAGCGGTGGTACACCGAGCTGCTGGGCATGGAGCCATACTTCGAGCGGTTCGGGCCGGACGGCAGCCTTGCGTACATGGAGTTTCGCATCGGCGACTACCAGCACGAGCTGGGCGTGATCGACCGCCGCTATGCGCCCCACGGTGCGGCCGGCCCGGCCGGCGCCGTCGTGAACTGGCACGTTGACGATGTGACGGCAACGCTCGAGAAGCTGCTGTCCATGGGCGCGAAGGAGCACGAGGCACGTACCGAGCGCGGGGCGGGGTTCGTCACCGCTTCGGTGGTCGACCCGTTCGGCAACATCCTCGGCATCACCTACAGCCCACATTTCCTGCATGTCCGCGAGCGCGTCGGAGCGTTCGAGCTGCCGGACGTCAAGCACGACATGCCTCTCGAGCCGCGGTGAGCATCGGCTGAATCCCCGACCGGTCCCGCCGGGCGGGCGACCAGCCGCGGTGGACACGTGGGCGCAGGAGTTACGCGGCTCCTGCGCCCACTTCGGGTCGTCGTCGGCGTCGGGACCGGGAGGTGGCAGGCGCGTGCTTCTCGGACGCTGGGCCACGCAACTGACCTCTAGCGATCCTTCGGTACGGCGATTCCGACAGTTGTCATGAGTTTGCAGGGTGCCGGTTAGGCTGCGGTGCGCAGCCGGGTGTGGGCCAGGCGTTGGTCGGTTGCGTGGTCGATGGCGCGGCGCGCGGCGCGCGGTTCGGGTGGCGCATGGGGTTGGCTACGGGTGGCGAGGAGGGGTCTGAGGACCCGGTCGTGGGCCTTGGTGGAGAAGATCGCGGACTGGATGCCGTCGGGGGTCAGGGTGTAGCGGTTGCGGCCGGGGACCCTGGTGATCA
>DASYUT010000230.1 GCA_036000965.1 Actinomycetes bacterium | reverse complement strand
AGGGCGAACTCAAGAAGCTGGGCGTCTCGGTGTCGGCCACCACCATCCGCACGGTGCTGCGTGGCAACGGGCTTGGGCCCGCACCCCGACGGACGTCGGTCAGGTGGCGAGCGTTTCTTCGGGCGTAGGCCACAGGCATCGCACCCATTGACTTCTTCACCGTGGAGACCGTGCGCCTCACGACACTCTACGTCTTGTTCTTCATCGAACTTGGGACGCGGCAGGTTCGCCTCGCCGGTGTCACGCGCCACCCGAACGGGCCTTGGGTGGTCCAGCGGGCACGGGAGCTCTCGATGGAAGGGAAGGGGGAACAACAGAGGGCACCACCGCGCCCCGGTTCCGCATTCGTGACCGGGACAGCAAGTTCACCCGTGCCTTCGACTCTGACTGGCTCAGCCAGGGCCGAGCGCCACCCGCAGCGCCTGTTCGGTGGCCAGTCCGCGCCCGCTCCCGAGCGCCGCCTGGACGGCGTCTGCGCCGAGCCGTGAGCGGGCTGCGTCGCGGGCCAGCTCGGCCTCGGCCCGCTCGGCGCCGACCGGGGTGGCGCCGACGCGCTCGCGGGTCGCCTCGGCCGCGCCCAGCAGGACCGCGGCCTGCTCGGCGCGGCCGAGGCCGAGCGCGACCAAGGCGAGCCCGACCAGGACCAGGGCCGCGGTCGCCGGCTGCGGGACGGCCAGCACGAGCGCGGCCGCCTCCCGTAAGTGCGTCTCGGCGTCGTCCAGCTCGCCGAGCCGTGCCTCCGCGCACCCGAGCTGGCCGAGGGTGTGCGGGACGCTCCATGCCAGGATCTCCCGGACGATGGCGAGCGCCTCCTGGTGCAGGTGGCGGGCGCGCTCGAGGTCGCCGCGGGCGCGGGCGATGCTGCCCATCTGGTTGTAGGCGTAGGCGAGCCCGCGGCGCTGCCCGGTGCGCCGGGACAGCGCGATCGCCTCGGCGTGCAGCGCGGTCGCGCGGGCGTCGTCGCCCTGGAGGGCGGCGAGGCTGCCGAGGTTGACCAGCGTCGCGCACACGATCCAGGTCGGTCCGACGTCGCGGGCGACCACCAGCGCCTCCTCGAAGCGGCGCACCGCCCCGACGACGTCGCCCTGCGCCCTGCCGAGCTCCCCGAGGCTGAACAGGGTGTGGGCGATCCCCCAGTGGTCGTCGAGGGCGCCGAAGCGCTCGAGCGTCAGCCGCCCGAGGGCCTCGGCCCGGTCGGGGCCCATGTGGTGGGCGTCGGCGACGAACCGTACGAGCCCGGCGGTCGCCTCGCCCCAGGCGTCGCCGGCCTCGGCGAAGCTGGCCTCGGCCTGGTCGGCCAGCCGCGCCGCGCCGCCGCCGCCGACCTGCAGCTCGGCCAGGCCGAGCAGCAGCCTGGAGGTCGCGGCCGCCTGCCGGTCGCCGAACCGCTCGAACAGCTCGAGGCTCCGGCGGACGGCGGCGACGGCGGCCCCGGTCGGCGTCAGCAGCACCTCGACCATCGCCGCCGCCTGCAGGGCCCGGGCCAGCTGCGGGCTGGGCGGCTGGCCGGCGGCCAGGGCGAGAACGCCGGCCAGGCGCTGCTTGCCCTCCTCGTGGTGGAACATCCACCAGTACCAGCCGAGCGCGCCGCCGATGCGCAGGGCGGTCTGGTGGTCGCCGCGGGCCACCGCCCAGTCCAGCGCCGCCCGCAGGTTGTCGTAGTCGGCGTCCAGCAGGCGCAGCCAGCGGAGCTTGCCACGGTGCTGGGCGGCCTGCTCGGCCAGGTCCTGGAACCAGACGGCGTGGCGACCGGTGACGGCCTCGGCCTCGCCGGCCTCCGCCAGCCGCTCCTGGCCGTACGCGCGCAGCGTCTCCAGCAGCCGGAAGCGGGCCGGCTGCCCGCCGGCCGCCACCACCAGCGACCGGTCCACCAGCCGGAACAGCCCGTCCATCACACCCTCGGGCCGCAGGCCGTCGCCGGCGCACACCGCCTCGGCCGCCGCCACCGTGAAGCCGCCGGCGAACACCGCCAGCCGGCGGAACAGCCGCCGGTCCGCCTCCTCCAGCAGCTGGAAGCTCCAGTCCACCGTCGCCCGCAGCGTCTGCTGGCGCGGATCGGCGGTGCGGCCGCCACCCGCCAGCAGCGCAAACCGGTCGTCGAGCCGCCCCACCAGGTCGCCGACGGGGAGCGCGTGCACCCGGGCGGCCGCCAGCTCGATCGCCAGCGGCATGCCGTCCAGGCGCCGGCACAGCTCGGCGACCGCGGGGCCGCCGGCGGCGTCCAGCCTGAAGCCCGGGTCGGCCAGCGCCGCCCGCTCGGCGAACAGCCGCACCGCGTCCCAGCGGGCCAGCGCCTCCGGCGAGCCGTCGGGCTCCTCGGGTCCGGGGGCGGCCAGCGGCGGGACCGGCCAGCGCGCCTCCCCGGCCACCCCCAGCACCTCCCGGCTGGCAGCCAGCACCTTCAGGCCGGGAGCGGCCCGCAGCAGCCGCTCGGCCAGCGCCGCGCACGCCCCGGCCAGATGCTCGCAGTTGTCCAACAGCAGCAGCAGCGTCTTGTCGGCGGCGAACTCGACCAGCCGCTCGACCGGCGCCGGCTGCGGGCGTCCCGGCTCGCCCGGCTCCTCGCCCAGCCCCAGCGCCGCGATCACGGCCTCCGGCAGCAGCCCTGGGTCCCGCAGCGCGGCCAGCTCCACCAGCCACACCCCGTCCGGCCAGCCGCCCAGCGCCCGCCTGGCCAGCTCGACCGCGAAGCTGGACTTGCCGGCCCCGCCGGGCCCGGTGACGGTGACCAGCCGGTGCTGCTCCAGCAGCTTGCCGACCTCGCGCAGCTCGACGTCCCGCCCGACGAAGCTGGTCAGCCGCTCCGGCAGGTTGTGCGGCGGCTGCCGCCGGCCGTCGGGGACGGCGTCCAGCGCCGGGTCCTGGGTGAGGATCGCCTGGTGCAGCCGCTGCAGCTCCGGTGACGGGTCGATGCCCAGCTCCTCGGCCAGCACCGCCCGGGTCTCCCGGTAGGCCCGCAGCGCGTCGGCCCGCCGCCCCGACCGGTACAGCGCCAGCATCAGCTGCCCTCGCGGCCGCTCGCGGAGGGGATGTGTGGCGACCAGCGCCTCCAGTTCCCCCACCAGCTCGCCGTGGCGGCCAACCGCAGCTCGGCCCGCAGTTCGACGGCGGCCAGCCGCAGCTCCTCCAGGCGGGCCGCCTCGGCCTGCGCCCACGGCCGGTCGGCGAACTCCGCCAGCGCCGGCCCGCGCCACAATCCCAGCGCCTCCGCCAGCAGCCCCAGCGCCCGGGCCGGGTCGCGGGCCGCCGCGCGGTCGGCGTCGGCGACCAGCCGCTCGAACCGGGCCGCGTCGACCTGCTCGGGGTCCACATCGAGCCGGTAGCCGGGCGGCCGCGTGGCCAGCCGCGCCGCAACCGGGCCGAGCGCCCGGCGCAGCGCCGACACCCGGCCCTGCAGGGTGTTGACCGGGTTGCCGGGCGGGCGCTCGCCCCATAGGTCCTCGATCAGCCGGTCGGCGGCCACCACCCGCCCGGCGTGCACCAGCAGATCGGCCAGCAGGGCACGCTCCTTGGCCCCCGGGACGGCGACCGGGACCGCGCCGTCGTGCACCTCGAGCGGCCCGAGGATCCGGAACTCCATCTCGCCAGCGCCCCCACAGCCAACCCGCAGCGCCACGTCAGCGCCCCCGCGCATGGTGCCATCGGCACCCATCATCACAGAAGGAGGACGCCAGCGATGGAGGAGCGCGAGGTTCGTGACCTCTTGGAGCGGCTGCTGACCGACCTGGACCCGGCCGTCCACTACGAGGTCCACCACGAGCGGTTCACCGCGGAGATGCCGCAGTCGGGCGAGCGCCTGAACCGGGACAACCTACGGGCGATGCAGGAGGCCTACCCCAACCCCCCGACCTTCCAGTTGCGCCGCGTGGTCGGCGCCGGCGACGTGTGGGTCATCGAGGCCCTCGGCCACTACAGCGGCAAGCTCTACCACATGGTCATGATCGTCGAGTTCCGCGACGGCAAGATCTGGAAGGAGACCCGCTACTACGCCGAGCCGTTCGAGCCGCCGGCCTGGCGCGCCCAGTGGGTCGAGCGGATCGAGCAGCCCCAGGCGAGCGCCGTCAGCCAGCCGTAGCCGGCGCCCGCAAGCCTGCAGGGTGCGCAAATGCGTTCATGCAGCTCGTCGGTGGTATTCGTGGAGGAGCCCGCCGAGCAGGTCGCGGCGGTGCATAGCGCCCCGGTGATCCCCGCCAGGGATGGTGAGCCGGGCGCGCGCGTCTGGCGGTTGCAGCATGAGCGCGCGGTGGGGACGGTGGCGGTT
Source organism: Actinomycetes bacterium (assembly GCA_036000965.1). Lineage (NCBI taxonomy): Bacteria > Bacillati > Actinomycetota > Actinomycetes > Actinomycetes bacterium. The sequence continues at coordinate 12,804 of DASYUT010000230.1, read as the reverse complement.
GTAATGCTGGACGTAGACCCGAAGGACCTGCTCCAAGTGCCCACGCCCGAGGATCAGCAGCCAGTCCAGGCACTCGGCACGGACCTCCGGACCCAGCGTTCCGCGTACGCGTTCGCCTTGGGCGCCTGGAACGGGGTCACCAGCACCTCGCCACCCTCTGAGCAGAACACGCCGTCGAAGCTCCGGGGAACCGTCGCCCAACCGGGGGAGTGACGAGGCAGGCCAAGCCGTCGTAGCCTGCCGGCCATGACCGACCTGCGCGACCCCGCCGACGGCATCCCGACGTCGCCGGCCGGCGCGCCGCAGGCTCCCGACCCCAGGGCGATGCCGCCCTGGCTGCCGCGGGCGATCGGCCTGTTCCTGCTCGGCGTGGCCGGGCTGTTCGTCGTCTGGTGGCTGCTGCTGCGACTGCGCACGCTGCTCATTCTCCTGCTGGTGTCGCTGTTCCTGGCGATCGCCATCGAGCCGGCGGTGAACACGCTGGCCCGCAGGGGCTGGCGCCGGGGCGCGGCCACCGCGGTGGTCTTCCTGGTGCTGTTCGTCGCCGCGGCCGGGTTCGTCGTCGCCATGGGCTCGCTGGTCGTGGACCAGGTGTCCAACCTGGCCGACGCCGTCCCAGGCTACGTCGAGGAGACGATCGCCTTCGTCAACCGCACCTTCGACACCAACCTGTCCAGCGACACCCTGGTCGCGCAGCTCAGCAGCGCCGAGTCGCCGGTGCGAAGGTTCGCCACCGGCCTTGCCGGCAGCGTCCTCGGCATCGGCGCGCAGCTGCTCACGCTGCTGTTCCAGCTGCTGACGGTGGCCCTGTTCACCTTCTACTTCGCCGCCGACGGGCCGCGCTTCCGGCGCGCCGTGTGCTCCCTGCTGCCGCCGCGGCGCCAGCGGGAGGTGCTGCGGGCCTGGGACGTGGCCGTCGAGCAGACCGGCGGCTACGTCTACTCGCGGGCGCTGCTGGCCGCGGCGTCGGCCACCGCCACCTGGGCGTTCCTGTGGCGCGTCGGGGTGCCGAACCCGCTCGCCCTGGCCATCTGGGTGGGGCTGGTCTCCCAGTTCGTCCCGACGGTCGGGACCTACCTGGCCGGGGCCCTGCCCGCGCTGGTCGCGCTGCTGTCGAGCCCGCTCGACGCCGTCTGGGTGGTGGCCTTCATCGCCGCCTACCAGCAGGTCGAGAACTACCTGCTGGCCCCCAGGATCACCGCCCGCACGATGTCGCTGCACCCGGCGGTGGCGTTCGGGGCCGTGATCGCCGGGGCGGCCCTGCTCGGCGGCGTCGGCGCGTTGCTGGCGTTGCCGGTCAGCGCCACCCTGCAGGCATTCGGTGCCACCTACATCCGCCGCCACGAGGTGGTCGAGGAGGCCGGCCCGGCCCCCGCCTGAGCCGCGCCTCAGGGATGACCGCGAGACAAGCAAAGCAAGGTCAGCGAGGCTCTGACCTGCGGGGTTTGGAGCTGGCGCCGGGACTCGAACCCGGAACCTACTGTTTACAAGACAGTTCTCGTATCCCTGCGGGGACGCCGTGCAGGCGTGAAAACAGGCTCATATCAGGCGAAGTCGGTCTGTTTTCCGATCAGCCGCCAATCGTCTGCCGCGTGCTGGCCCGTGCCGTCCTGGCAGCTCAGGTCGGGTGGGTCGTCCAGCCAGTGCGCTCCTGACCGGTCGAGTAGCGCCAGGTGGAATGACCAGCAGAATGACCTGCCCGCCGCTCCACCGGGCGCCCTGTCGACTCGATCACCCACCACAGCAATGATGGCGCTGATTTGGCCCGCCCGCTCAGCCGGTGGCCCGTGCGAGCAACCGCTCGCGCAGCCGGTCGGGCAGGTGGGTCAGCAGGGCAGCGATGCGGGCGTCGCGCCCGATCAGGTAGCGGGGCCGTGGGCGGCGGGCTGCCAGGGCGCTGGCGATGACCTCGGCGACCGCCTCGGGCCGCAGGCCATCACGGGCGGCCCGGGCGGCCATGTCGCGGGCAGCCTGGATCTGGGTGCCGTAGCGCCGAATCGCCTCGGCGGGCAGCTTCTGGAGGAGCTGGGCGCTGGCCGTGGTCCCGCGCGACCAGATCGGCGTGGCGATCGCGCCCGGTTCGACCAAGACCACCTCGATGCCGGCGGGCCCCAGCTCTGCGCGCAGGCTGCCGGTCAGCCCGGCCAGGCCGAACTTGGCCGCGTGGTAGGCGCCGATCATCGGTCCGGCGATGCGGTCCCCGATCGACCCGATCATCACAATCCGCGGGGCAGGCGGCAGGTCCGGGCCACCGGAGGTGCCATTGCTTGCGGCCTGGGCTCTGGCGTCGGCAGCGGCCCACAGGGCGGGCAGGACGGCCTGGGTGACCGCGAGCTGGCCAACGAGGTTGACCTCGAGCTGGCGGCGGAACTCCACCAGCGGCATGAACTCCAGCGGCGCCGGCAACGCCACCCCGGCGTTGTTGACCAGGCCATGCAAGGGGCCGGCGGCACACACCTGCGCGCCGGCGCTGGCCACGGCTCCCTCGTCGGTAACGTCGAAGCGGAGTACCGTCACTCGCCCGGGGTGGGCGCCCTCCAGGGTGGCTGCGTCCTCCTCACGACGGACCCCGGCCCATACCAGCGCTCCGTGTGCGACGAGCGTGTCGACGGTGGCCCGGCCGATGCCGGTCGAGGCGCCGGTGACCAGGACCCGGCTGGTCGAGCGGACGCCGATCGGCGTTGCGCCCTGGGGCTGGCGGGACGTTCCTGGGCTTGGCTGCGAGGTCACGAACCCTCCTTGAACGATGTTGCCACTGTCATCATGACTCGGTCTTGGAGATCCCCCCACCCGAGCGGCCCACCGGTCCGACAACCCATCGAGGAGCACCCCCCGGCGACGGCGTCCAAGCGCACCCCTAACGCCAGCGCCGGGTGGCACCCAGCCCGGGTGGGCAGGATCGGGTCACGCGCGGTTCCTGGTGGGGCCGGCAGGCCCCGAACCGACGACCTTCCGCTTACGAGACGGATGCTCGGCGTCGAACTGGTCGGCTCCAGTCGGATCTGGCCTGCTCACGTTGGGTGCCTCGTCGATCCAGACGGATCCCGACGGAGACAGTCGGATCGTCTGGATGATCAAACGGATGATCACGTGCCTTCCGACAGAAAATCGGATGGCAAGGCAAGCGAGCCGGCCCGGCCGGGAGGCGGGCGGCACACCGACGGAGCGAAGCGGGGCGGGCGGGGCCGCGCCTTCCAGCACGGCGGAGGCCACCGGATGAGCTGAGCTGACACCTCCTGACAGTGGGGCCATCGCGGTGCATGATGCCGTTAGACCGGTTTGTGGTAGCTGGCCGGGAGGGACGATGGCCAGAGTATTCGTGAGCCATGCAAGCAACGACCGTGAGCTGGCTCACGAGGAGCTTGAGCTCGCGCGCCTGGGGCGCGCCTCGTGCGCTGGGCGCGGCCCTGCGCGCCGCCGGCATGGTCGAAGGCGGCCAGCACGGCCTCACGCTGCTCCAGGAGGCAGTCGCGGTGCTCGCCACATCCCTCGCCAAGCTCGAACACGCCAAGGCACGCACCGCGCTGGGCGCGGCGCTGCGCCGCGCCAGCCACCGCTCGCAGGCGCGCCAGCAGCTCCGCCAGGCGCTGGAGGTGGCGACCCTCTGCGGCGCCGCGCCGCTCGCCGCCCGCGCCCAGGCCGAGCTGCTGGGCACCGGCGCGCGGCCCCGCCGCGTCGCCCTGCGCGGGGTCGAGGCGCTCACCCCTGGCGAGCGGCGCATCGCCCAGCTGGCGGCCGAAGGCCCCACCAACCGCGAGATCGCCCAGGCGCTGTTCGTCACCCCAAGGACCGTGGAGGTCCACCTCACCAGCACCTACCGCAAGCTCGACATCAGCTCACGCGCCCAGCTCGCGGCCGCGCTCGCCGAGCCGAACCCCGCCTAGCTCCTCCTCCTCGGCCGCCCGCGCTCGCCTAGCGGTGTGGCGACGAAACCCTACGGGTCGGATCCGGGCACCCCCACGATGCCAAGCCGGCCACGGCCGAGCACGATCAGATTCAACGGCAACCCACAGGAAACGGAGGAATCATGCCCCAGCTATCAGAGCGTGCAGGCGCAGGTGGTCGCCGACGCGGCCGCGTGGCTCGATGAACCGGCCAGCCGCGTCCTCCTCGCCGGGGATGGCTTCGCCGGTGGCCGCGCCGTCTGCCGACCCGTGGTTGGTGGACACCGCCGAGGTGGTCGGGTCGCTGGGCGGCGACCCCGTGTCGGGCCTGTCGAGGGAGGAGGCCGCCGAGCGCCTGGCGCGCGTCGGCCCCAACCGGCTCGAGCCCGAGGCGGAGGTGCCGGCGTGGCGGAAGTTCCTGGCCCAGTTCGCCGACCCGCTGATCTACCTGCTGCTGGCGGCCATCGTGGTGTCCTTGGTGGCCTGGGTGCTGGAGGGCGCCGAGGGCGTGCCGTTCGAGGCGATCGTGATCGCCGCCATCGCGGTCGTGGTCGTGGCGGCGATCCTGCTGACCTCCGACATCCGCGAGCCCAGCGATCTGGTCGAGGTCCTGCTGCTGGGCGTCTCGCTGGCCGTCGCCGCGGTGCCGGAGGGCCTGCCGGCGATCCTGTCGGTCGTGCTGGCCCTTGGCGTGCAGCGCATGGCGGCCCAGCGGGCCATCGTCAAGAAGCTGTCGTCGGTGGAGACGCTTGGCTCCCCTTGCAGGGCATTAACGGTTAGGTGCCCGCGCGGTCGGGTACCCGCGTCGAGCATGGACCTCTCGAAGCCGCGGCCGCGCCGCCAACAGACCTCCGGTGGGGGAGCCGAGGAGGTGAGGGCCCGAGCCGTCGTCTTCGTCGCCCCCGCCGCGTCGAGCTGCGCGAGATGGACGTCGAGGAGCCGGCCGGCGACCGCGTGCTGGTGGGCACCGAGTGCTCCGGCATCTCCGGCGGCACCGAGCTGCTGGCCTACCGGGGCGAGGTCTCCCCCGAGCTGGCGCTCGACGAGACGCTCGGCGCGCTGGCCGGGACGTTCGCCCACCCGTTCCGCTACGGCTACAGCTCGGCCGGCCGCGTCCTGCGCGCCGGCGGCGGCCTGCGGCAGGGCCAGCTGGTATTCGCGTTCCACCCGCATCAGGACCGGTTGGTGGTCGGCGCTGACCAGGTGGTCCCCGTCGACCGGCACGATCCCGGTGCCGCCACCATCTGCACGCCCACGACTACCGGCTGGACGTGGTGGTCGGGCGGGGGGGAGCTGGACCGGCGCGGCATGGTCTGCGACCTGGACGTGCTCAGGTCGGCCCTCCAGGAGACGGCCGACCGGATCGAGAACAAGGACCTGGAGGAGATCCGCCCGCCGTGGGCGGAGGCCGTGACCGTGGAGGTGCTGGCCCCGTGGGTGCACCAGCGGCTGGCTCCCACCATCCGCGCGACGGGGGGCGAGACGCTCACCGTCCGGGTGTGGGAGTCGCCGGTCGACTTCGCCGCCGACGCCGGGCCCGTTTCGAGTGGAGGTGTGCCATGAGACCCGTGGCGAGGGAACTGGCCGAGCGTATCGAGGGGATCCAGCAGCTCGACGGTGCCGGGGAGATGCTCAAGTCCCTGGTGGACCGCTACGTCCCCCCGCGCAGCGAGGTGAAGGACCTGCTCAGCGGGACCTGGCTGGGGCACCCGCTGCACCCGCCGCTCACCGACGTGGTGGTGGGCGCCTGGACCAGCTCGTTCCTGCTGGACCTGATGCCGGGGCGCCGGACCCGCAAGGCCTCGGACCGGCTGGTCGACGTCGGCATCCTGGCGGCGGTGCCCACCGCGCTGGCCGGCCTGTCCGACTGGGCCGACGTCCGTGGCCGCCGCCGCCGGGTGGGGCTGGTCCACGCCGGCGCGAACGTGCTCGCGCTGTTGCTGTACCTGAGCTCGTCGGTGGCGAGGAAGCGCGGGCGGCGGCTGCGCGGCTGGTGGCTATCGGCGACCGGCTTCGGAGTGATCACCTTCTCGGCCTACCTCGGCGGCCACCTGTCGTTCGGCATGGGCGTCGGGGTCGACCAGACCGCCTTCGAGAAGGGGCCGACCGACTGGCAGCCAGCCATCGCCGACGCGGGCCTGCCGGAGGGCTCGCCGACCCCCGCCACCGTCGGCGGGGTAGAGTTGCTGCTGGTCAGGCGCGGCGCCACCATCCACGCGATCTCCAACCGGTGCTCGCACCGGGGATGCTCGCTGCACGAGGGCGACTTCTCCGGCGAGACCACGGTGGTGTGCCCCTGCCACGGGAGCACCTTCAGCCTCCAGGACGGGGCGCTGCTGCACGGCCCGGCCACCGCGCCGCAGCCGGCCTACCTGGCCCGGGTGCGCGACGGCAAGGTGGAGGTCCGGCTGGCCCAGGCCTGACCGTGGTCAGCGCGACTGGGACCCGCCGGCAGCGACGGCGTTGCGCAACGAATCGAAGAAGCGGCCGGCGGAGTCCCGCCAGGTCGGGCGCGAGGCTGCCCGGCGGCGCGCGGCCTCGCCCATCCGGCGCCGCAGCGGCTCGTCGGCGGCCGCAGGGCCAGCGCCCGGCTCAGCCCCTCGACGTCGCCGGGCGGGACCAGCAGCCCCTCCTGATCGCCGGCCAGGTGGGGCAGGTTGCCGGCCCGCCAGCCGACCACTGGCCGCCCGGCCGCCATGGCCTGGCCCACACCGTGCCGGCTGCCGTGCACGTATCCGGTCATCGACGGTCGTCGCCACGCTTCGGCTGCGTCGAGGGCGGGCCCGCGCAGGCATGCCATCATCTTGTACCAGTTGTTCGCTGGGCCGCGCCTGGGGACATAGGCGGTGATGCTCTCCTCGGCGCCGATCGTCCAGTTCCCGGGTGAGGGGGTTTGCCGGCCGATGGCGACCGCCGCGCAGGCTAGGCGGTGACAGGCTCGTGGCCTTCCAGTGGTCGGACAAGCTCCGGGCGGTTGTTGCGGGTGTTACCGACCGCCGGGTCCACCGGCCACAGGGCCAGCAGCTCCTCGGGGGCCGGCTGCAGCAGCGCCGCCAGCTGCTCGACATCGTGGTTGTCGGGGTCCAGCCATGCGTCCCACGCCTCGGGCGGCAGGATCACGGGCATGCGCTGGTGCACCGAGGCCATGAGCTGGTTGGCAGTGGTGGTCAGGATCGTGCACGTCCAAAGCTCATTGTCGGTGCCGCCGTCGGGATCGTGCCCGGCGCCGGTCGCCTCCTCGCCCCCGTGCTCCCCATGGGCCGCGGCGGGGTCGCGCCAGTTCGCCCACAGCCCGGCCAGCGCGAGCGGCTGTTCGTCGCGGGCGGCGATATAGAACGGCTGCTTCTTCTGACCCTTGCCCTGGTCCTGCCACTCGTAGAAGCCGTCGACCGGGATGATGCAGCGCCGGTGGGCCAGGCTGCGCTGCCAGGTTGGCTTTTCGCGCACGGTCTCGGCGCGCATGTTGATCATCCGGTTGCCGGCCTTGGGGTCTTTGGCCCAGCGGGGGACCAGGCCCCAGCGCAACTCGCGGAGCTGGCGGGCACCGTCGCTGCTGGCGACCACGACCAGGATGTCGCTGGCTGGGGCGACGTTCCAGCTCGGCTGGTGGCCTTCGACGCCGAGCGGCTCGGCGCGGAACCGCTCGGCCAGCAGCGACAGCTGGGTCGAGGCGCTAAACCGTCCACACATGCACCTAACCTTACCCGTAAGACAGGACATCGGCGCTCAGGGATCCGACTGTGGGCCTGAGCGCTTCCCAAGGCGCGGGAGGTGCTGGCGTGCACGACCCGGTCGGTGACGCCCGACAGCTCGACCATCCCGACGCCAGCGTGGACGCCGCGCTGCTGCTCGGTCCCCTCCGCGGCGCGAGCCTGGCGCTCGACGCGGCGGCCAGCTTGGCTGCACCGCTACCGGGCTGGCTCGTCGGGCAGCCCGTAGGCGCCGACCAAGCGGACGAAGTAGGCGGGGGTGACCAGACCTTCCTCGACGAGGCGGCCGCCGCGTCTGCGGAACGCGACGACGCGGTCGCCGCCGCCGTAGCCGAGCGGCTGGACGAGGCGACCGCCCTCAGCGAGCTGCTCGGAGAGCGGCGGCGGGACGCGCGGAGCGGCCGCTGCGACGACGATCGCGTCGTAGGGCGCGTGCTCGCCGAGCCCGCGCGTCCCGTCCCCCACGACGACCGTGCAGTTGCCGATCCCGGCCGCGGCGAGGTTGGCCCGGGCCTCGTCGGCGAGGTCGGCGAACCGCTCGACCGACCAGACCTCGGATGCGAGCGCGGCGAGGATCGCCGCCTGGAAGCCGAGCCCGGTCCCGATCTCGAGCACCCGCTCGACGCCGGTCAGCCCGAGGACCGCCACCATCCGCGCGACCAGGGACGGCTGGGTCGTCACCTGGTCGTGGGCGATCGGGATCGGCCGGTCCTCATAGGCGGCGCGCACCCATTCCGGGGGGACGAACCGCTCCCGGCGGACCCGCCGGAAGGCGCCGAGCACCCGCTCGTCGCGTACCCCCGCGGTCTCGAGCGCGGGGATCAAGCCCTCGGGATCCCACTGGGGGCGGTCGCGGCCGTCCGTGCCGGACGTCATGACTGGCGCGCCTCCGGTCCCGGCGACGTCCCGGCCCCCGGTGCCGACCGCCGCTGCGGCGCGCGTGCGCCTTGACGGCGCCGCCCGGCAGGAGCGACTCGGGCCGGATGGGCGCCCGAGCGGAGCGGCGACCCTCCCCGGAGGTGGCGCAGGTGGAAGCCCTCCTCATCGTCCTCGTGGCCGTCAGGCTGCTGCTGGCCGCTTCACGCCGAGCGCGATTGGCTACGCCGGCGACCTGAAGGTCCGGCTGCAGCTCGGCACCCCAGGTGCCCTGGACGCCGTGCTCGGGCCAGACGCCGCCGCTCGACTGGAAGTGCGGCGTCTGGGCGGGATGCCAGTCCTGGGTGTAGACGACGAGGGCACCCGCCGCCAGCGCCCGCTCGATCTCGCGGTTCACGAGCGGCACGACGCGCTCGCCCCCGCGGACGTAGAGGCTGCCCTTGGGATCGGCGAAGTCGTTCTGCATGTCGACGACGACGAGCGCCGTCGACCGGTCGTAGTCGACCACCACGCTGCCCTCCTGGGTCGTTGCCGTCCCCATCATGCCCCCGCCGGGCGTGGTCGGGTCCGCGGGATCTCCTGGGCCAGCTCGACGACATGCCCGTCGGGGTCGAGCAGGTGCAGGGTGCGGTGCCCCCAAGGCCGGTCGACAGGGCCGGACAGGATCCGGGCGCCCGTCCCGCGCAGCCGCTCGGCCTCGGCGTCCACGTCGTCGACCAGGAACAGGATCTCGCCGGCGGGGTCGCCGCCGCCTGCCACCTCACGCCCGAGCAGCTCCGGCAGCCGCCCGCGCTCGTAGAGGCCGAACTTGAGGTTCGGAGTGGCGAACTCCGCGTAGCCCGCGTCGGCGAACTTGAACGGCAGCCCGACGACGTCCCGGTAGAAGCCGACCGCCCGGTCCAGGTCGCCGACGTAGAGGATCACATAGTCAACGGTCCGCCTGGTCACGCCAACCTCCTCACGCCGCGTGGGCTTGCCTCGCCCGGATCGACCTGGCAGGCCGCTTCTCCCAGGGAGGCTGCCCGGATGGTGGCTGTCCTACTACAGGCAGCCGGACGGTGTCACTAGCACCTGAGAAGGCGACCCGCACACTCGGCGCGAAGGCGACCCGCACACTCGGCGCGAAGGCGACCCGCACACTCGGCGCGAAGGCGACCGCACACTCGGCGCGTGGGCCGCAGGGGAAGCCGCCGGCGGCCGGACGCCGTCCCGCCGGCTTGTCATGTTCCAGGCCCCGGCGTTAGCGTGGGAGCAAGGACCCGAAGGGGTGGTGCCATGTGCCTTGAGACGACCCTCCAGCAGGCGCGGGCCGGGGCGCGCCAGGCCGCCGCGCCGGACCACGACAGGGCCAGGACCCAGGAGCTGCCCAGGATCGGCCGGCGGGCGTTTCTCAAGACGGGCGCTGCGGCCGGGGCGGTGGCCGGGCTTGGTGCCACCGGGGTCGGCACCGTCCTGGCAACGCCGGCGCTGGCCTCGCGGGTTCCCAGCAAGCGGGTCGTCGACCTGTCCCACGTGTTCCGGGCGGGGTTCCCGGTGTACACCGGACCGGTCCCCCAGCGCGTGGTCCGAAAGACGATCGCGGCCGACGGCTTCTACACCCAGGAGTGGACCTTCTGGGAGCACTCCGCCACCCACATGGATGCCCCGGGGCACTTCGCTGCGGGCGGGCGGCTGTCCCCGGACATCACGCCCGAGGAACTGCTCCTCCCGGCCGTGGTCATCGATATCTCCGCTCGAGCGGCGGTGGACCCCGACGCCCAGGTGACGGTGGCCGACATCCGGGGCTTCGAGCGGGGCAACGGCCAGATCTTGCGGGGCTCGGCGGTGCTCATGCACTCCGGCTGGGAAACGCGAGCCGGCGACCCCGACGCGTTCCAGAACGTGGGGCCCGACGGCCTGTTCCACTTCCCCGGGTTCAGCGCGGACGCCGTGGAGTGGCTCCTTGAAAACCGGGACATCCGGGCCATCGGGGTGGACACCCTGAGTCTGGACTTCGGCCCCTCCCAGACCTTCGACGTCCACCACCTGCTCCTCGGGGCGGACCGGTACGGCCTGGAGAACCTGAGGAGCCTGACGGCCATCCCCCCGCGAGGGGCCACGATCTTCGTCGGCCTCATCCCGTGGGAGGCGGGTTCGGGCGGGCCCTGCCGGGTCATCGCCCGCTGGTAGAAGCGACAGGGGTCGGCGTCATGCCGGTCCCCGTCTTCCTCTAGGCCCGGACCTGGCTCAACGCAGCACTTGAGCGCGTTCCTCCAGGCGGTGCCATCGACCAAGGAGCATGCCGTGTCGGAGCAGGTTCCTCCGCCGGAGGAAGGCTCGTCCGAGCGAGGCTCGCCGGTCGGCCGGTCGTCGGGATCACCCTCGGGCGGACAGCAGCCGAGTGGGGCGCCCCATGGCGGCCCACCGTACCCGGCGCCGGCCGGGGCCTCGCAGCCCCTGCCACCCGAGCAGGAGCGGCTCTGGGCGATGCTCGCCCATCTGCTCTCATTCGTGGCGGCCTATGTCGCGCTTGGCTTTCTCGCACCGCTGACGGTGCTGCTCGTCTTCGGCCCGCGCTCGGCCTACGTGCGCGCGCACGCCGTGGAGGCGCTGAACTTCAACCTGACCTGGCTGATCTACGCGGCCGTGGCGGTCGTGCTGGCGATCGTGCTGATCGGGATCCTGATTCTGATCGCGCTTGGCATCGCCTATGTCGTGCTCGTGGCCATCGCGGCGATCCGGGCATACAACGGCCAGTACTACCGCTACCCGCTGACGATCCGCTTCGTAAGGTAGGCCAGCCGAGCAGGTCGCCGTCACACCTTGCCGGGACGACCGGTCGGGCCTGGAGGGCCAGTGCCAGCTCCATCCGGGTGCGGCCGGACCCGACTTGGCGGCCGGGCGCCTCGCTGCCCGCCGTCGCACCACGCACGCCTCGAGCCTGGCGGCGGTCGTCCGCCAGACCTCAAACCCGGTCAGCCACGACGTCGAGGGACGGAGCTGCGACGAAGTTCCGAGCCAGCCTGGTGCTCGCCCTGGCCCTGCCGGGCCGGCCCGCAGGGTGCTACTCGGGGAACGGGATCCCGTCGCCTGGCTGATCGGTCGACATGCTGAAGCGCAGCCGGTGCCCGTCAGGGTCGCCGACGTTCATCTCCCGCACGCCCCACTCGAAGTTCGTCGGCGGCTGGCGGATGTCGGCCCCGCGGTCCACGAGCTCTTCGTGGAACGCGTCCACGTCGTCCAGCCAGACGCTCACCCACGTCCCCGGGCTCCCCTGGCAGTCCCTGCAGAAGAAGATCTCGACCCCGTCGCGACTCACGCCTCCGAACGTCGCGGGGTCACCCCAGCACCACGACTTCGCGAAAGCAAGCCTCTCCGTGTAGTAAGCAATGCTCGCTCTGACGTCGCGGACGCACAGGATCGGCACGACCTGCTGGAACTTCGGCATGGTGATGGCACCCCCAGAGACGATCAGCCGACCTTGGCGAAGCTAGCACGCCCTCCCCACAGGCCTTGCGGGGCCCGGGCAGGGGCCCGGGCAGGGCCCGCTGGCAGGAGCCGCTGGCGCAGGGCCCGGGCCAGGAGCGTTCAGCGACCAGGAACGGCCGTTGCGGTAGCTGAAGGGGGACCGGGGCAGGCCCGGGCCCAGGAGCAGTCAGTGATGCTCGGCGGCGTCTGCCTGCTCTTTGGTCTGGTGCACGGTGCCGGGCGGATGCTCGGGTGGGGCGTAGATGGTCACCAGCCGCAGCGGCACGCTCCCGGTGTTGACGAAGTTGTGCCTGGTGCCAGCCCGGACGAAGACCAGCTGGTTGGGCGCGACAGGGCTCGTGCTGCCGTCCAGCACCGCCTGGCCCTCCCCTTCGATGAAGACCAGGACCTGGTCGTTGTCCTCGTGCACCTCCTCGCCGATCTCCTCGCCGGGAGGGATGGTCATGACCACGACCTGGCTGTGCTCACCCGTGATGATCACCCGGCGGAACGCCTCGTTGCGCCGTGCGAGCACGACAATGTCCACCGGCGCTTCCTGACCGGACCGCGTGCTCTCCGTGTCGGTCACGACTCCTCCTTGGTTCCGGGGCTGAACGCCGGATGGTACCGTCTCAGGCAGCCTCGAAATGGCGGTCCGGCCGCGTCCTGGTCAACGGAGGTGGATGCATTGCCTGCTCGTCCCGGCACCTTGTCACCCGACCCCGACCGTAACCTCGCCTTGGAGTTGGTGCGGGCGACCGAGGCGGCCGCCATGGCGGCCGCGCGGCACCTGGGCCGCGGGGACAAGGAGCTGGTCGACCAGGCCGCCGTCGACGCGATGCGCCCGGTCCTGGGCTCGATCGCGATGAACGGCGTGGTGGTGATCG
>DASYUT010000229.1 GCA_036000965.1 Actinomycetes bacterium | reverse complement strand
CCTGGCCACCCTGGTGGTCAACAAGATCCGCGGCACGTTCAAGAGCGTCGCGGTCAAGGCCCCCGGGTTCGGTGACCGGCGCAAGGCCATGCTGGGCGACATCGCGGTCCTCACCGGCGGCCAGGTCATCAGCGAGGAGGTTGGCCTCAAGCTCGAGAACGTCGCGCTGGACCTGCTCGGCCGGGCCCGCAAGGTGGTCGTGACCAAGGACGAGACCACCATCGTCGAGGGCCAGGGCGACCAGGAGGAGATCAAGGGCCGCATCAACCAGATCAAGGCCGAGATCGAGCGGACCGACTCCGACTACGACCGCGAGAAGCTGCAGGAGCGGCTGGCCAAGCTCGCCGGCGGCGTCGCCGTGATCAAGGTCGGGGCGGCCACCGAGGTCGAGCTGAAGGAGAAGAAGCACCGCATCGAGGACGCCGTCTCGAACGCCCGCGCGGCGGTCGAGGAGGGCATCGTCCCCGGCGGCGGCGTGGCCCTGCTCAAGGCCCAGGAGTCGCTCACCAAGGTCGACCTCACCGGCGACGAGGCGACCGGCGCCGCGATCGTGCGCCGCGCGCTCGAGGAGCCGCTGAAGCAGATCGCCGTCAACGCCGGCCACGAGGGCGGCGTCGTGGTCGAGAAGGTGCGCGGCCTCGAAGACGGCTACGGCCTCGACGCGGCCACCAGCGAGTACGTCGACATGTTCAAGGCCGGCATCATCGACCCGGCCAAGGTGACCCGCTCGGCGCTGCAGAACGCCGCGTCGATCGCGGCCCTGTTCCTCACCATCGAGGCGGTCGTGGCCGACAAGCCGGAGAGGGAGAAGGCGCCGGCCATGCCGGGCGGCGGCGACATGGACTTCTGAGCCCGGTCACCGCACCCCGGTCCTGGAACGGGCGGGCCCACACGGGCCCGCCCGTTCGCCGTCTCCGGGCAGAGACCTCGCAGGGCCCGGACGGTGCCGCGCAGGGCCCGGACCATGGTGCCGGTCGTGTCGTCGCCGGTATGCCCGGTCAAGCGCGTCCCGGAGCGGCCCGACCTTTCGAGGATGAGCCGTGCAGCGTCGAGCAGCGGTCCGTGAGCCCCCCGCCCGCCGAGAATGGTGGTGGCGCCGCGCGGTGCGGGCGCACGCCCGGGCCCTGCTTGCGCGGCGCCCGGGCCGAATGGTGACCTTTCGGTGACCTCCGGTGGCCGCTTCCGGCCGCGCCCCACCCGTAGAATCGTCGCACGGACAAATTGAACGGGAACGGTGATGGACGAGCTGGACGGCAAGCGGGAGCTGCTCCGCAAGATCCTCGAGGCGACTGGCGGGGTGATGGTCGCCTTCTCCGGCGGGGCCGACTCGTCCTTCCTGCTGGCCGCCGCGGTCGAGGCGCTGGGCGAGCGGGCCGTGGCCGCGACCGGCGTCTCCCCGAGCCTGCCCGAGCACGAGCTGGCCGACGCCCGCGCGCTCGCCGAGGAGCTGGGAGCCAGGCACGTCGCCGTGGCCACCCACGAGCTGGACCGATCTGGCTACGCCGCCAACGGCGCCGACCGCTGCTACTTCTGCAAGTCGGAGTTGTTCGACCTGCTCGTCCCGCTAGCTCAGATCGAGGGGCTGGCCCTGGCGGTGGGCACCAACACCGACGACCTTGGCGACTGGCGGCCGGGCCAGCTCGCCGCCGCCGAGCACGGGGTGCTCACCCCCCTCGTCGACGCCGGGTTCTCCAAGGCCGACGTGCGCGAGGCTTCTCGCCGCACCGGCCTGCGCACCCACGACAAGCCGGCTGCCGCCTGCCTCGCCTCACGGGTCGCCTACGGGATCGAGGTGACGCCCGCCCGGCTGTCCCGGGTCGAGCGGGCCGAGGCTGTGCTGCGCTCCTACGGCCTGGCCCAGCTCCGGGTCCGTGACCACGGCGACCTGGCCCGGGTCGAGGTGCCCCTGGACGCGCTCCCGGCGCTGGTCGAGCCGGGCCGGCGCGCCGACCTGGTGACCCGCCTGCGCGAGCTGGGGTTCGCCTTCGTCACCCTCGACCTCGAGGGCTTCCGCTCCGGCAGCATGAACACGAGCCTGAGCCTGAACACGAGCCCGCCAGACCAACCGTGACCGTCCGCCGCCTGGTCCACTGCTCGCTCCCGCCCGAGCTGGTGCACCAGCCCGTCCTGCACGGCCTGGTGCGGGCCAGCCAGGCCGTAGTCAACGTGCACCGGGCCAACGTGGACGTCGAGGCTGGGCTGGCCTGGTACATCCTCGAGCTCTCGGGTCCAGCCGAGGAGGTCGAGAGGGCGCAGCGCTGGCTGGCTGCCAACGGCGTCACCGTCGAGCCGATCGAGCCGGGCGGCCAGGAGGACGCTGGCAGCGCCCGCTAGCGAGCCGGTCAGGTCAGGTCAGGTCAGGTCAGGTAGCTGGACCGGGCTGACTGCGCTCCTCCGCGTACGGAGGCCCTTCCGCCTGCAGCGGGCGAGGCCCGTCCGCCTGCAGCGGGCGAGGCCCGTCCGCCTGCTCGGCGAGGTACTCGTGGACGAGCGCGACCGCGATGGCACCCTCGCCGACGGCCGTGGCCACACGCTTGACCGACCGGAAGCGCACGTCGCCGGCGGCGAACACCCCGGGCACGCTGGCCTCCAGGAGCAGGGGCTGGCGCTCCAGCGGCCACCCGGCCGGCGACCGGCCGGCCCGGAACAGGTCCCGGCCGGTCAGGACGTAGCCGCGCTCGTCGCGCTCGACGGTGCCGTCCAGCCATGTGGTGTGCGGCTCGGCCCCGATCAGCACGAACAGGGCGGCGGCGGGCACGGCCTCGGTGACACCGTCGACGCGGTCGCGCAGGGTGAGCCCTTCCAGGCGCCGCTCACCGTGGCAGGCGACCACCTCGCAGTGGAGGCGGGCAGCGACGTTTGGCGTGGCCCCGATCTGCTGGACCAGGTAGTCGGACATGTGCTCGCCCAGGGCGTGCTCGATTGCCACGATCGTGACCGACGCGGCGTACCTGGCCAGGTGGAGGGCTGCCTGGCCAGCCGAGTTGCCGGCGCCCACCACGAAGACGTCCCGACCCTCCATGGCCCGGGCCTCGGAACCGGCCGCGCCGTAGAACACGCCCATGCCGTGCAGTGCCTCGAGCTGCGCGACGTCCAGGCGCCGCCATGCGGCGCCGGTCGCGATGATCACCGTGCGCGCCGCGACCTCGCTGCCGTCGGAGAGCCGGACCAGCCGGTCGGGCCCATGCACGCACAGGCCGGTGGCGGCCTGGGAGAAGACGAAGTCGGCCCCGAACAACCACGCCTGCTCGAAGGCGCGGTAGGCGAGGTCGTCGCCGCTGATCCCGCGGGGGAAGCCGGGGTAGTTGCGGATCCGGGAGCTGGTGCCGGCCTGGCCACCCGGGACCTCCGGCTCCAGCACCAGCGTGCGCAGGCCCTCGGACGCCGCGTACACCGCGGCGGTCAGCCCGGCCGGCCCCGCCCCGATGATGGCGACGTCGCAGGCTTGGACGTCTGGCCGGGTCCTGACGCCGAGGGCCTCGGCCAGGTCGGCGTTCGCCGGGTCGACCAGCATCCGCCCGTCGAAGAACACCACCACCGGCAGGCGCGTTCCGTCCTGGCCGGCCTCCTGGAGCAGCCGGCGGCCCTCCTCGGAGTCGTCGGCGTAGAAGCCGAACGGCACGGCCACGCGCGAGAGCACGTCCCGCAGCTCGTGGGAGCGCGTCCCCCAGCGCGACCCCACGATGCGGAGCAGCTCGAACGAGCTCCCGCGGGACTTGTCCCAGGAGGCCAGGAACTCGGTCACCGCGGGGTACAGGCTCCGCTCCACCGGCTCCCACGGTCTGGCCAGGTAGTAGTCGATCTGGCCCAGCGTCATCGCCCGCACGACCGGGTTGGCCGAGGTGAAGTTGCCACGCTCGACGAGCAGGATGCGCTTGGCCCCCGGGTGCAGCTCGTGAGCGCGGGCGAGCAGGTCCAGCCCGGGCATCCCGGCCATCTCCTGGGCCGCGATGACCAGGCAGACCTCCTCCGACCGGGCCGCAAGCCGGGCCAGCGCGGCCAGCGCGGCGGCCGGCGAGCACTCGGCGACGACCCGGTAGTCGGCCCCGAAGCGCCGGCCCAGGTCGCGCGTGAGCCGTTCCAGCACCGGGGCGTCGTCGTGCACTGCGAAGAAGATCGGCTCGCTCATGGCGGCTCCCAGCCGGACGGGATGTTCCTCGTGCAAGCATGCGCCGGCTCGCTCATGGCGGCTCCCAGCCGGACGGCGTGCTCCTCGTGCAAGCATGCTCGCGGCTGCTTGCGATCGGTCTGGAATCGGCTTGGAGCTCTCAGGGTACCCCGGCTCAGGCGGAGCGGGGCCCGACGATCCCGGCGTCCTTCCGAGGAGGATGGGGCTGGGAGGGTGGCCGACAGGCGATGCGGGACGGCTAGACGTCCCGTGGGGCGCGGCGGGCGATGTCGTCGGGGGTGAGCTGCTCACGGGCGGTGGACAGGGCCCACCGGTGGCCGAAGGGATCGCGCACCACGCCGTAGCGCTCGCCGAAGAACATCTCCCGCACTGGCATCTCCACCTCCGCGCCGGCCTCCACCGCCTGCCGGGCGGCCGCGTCCACGTCGTCGAGCTCCAGCAGCAGCAACACTGGGCTGCCGCCCACGGTCGGCGGCGCCAGCGCGTTCAGCGCGGGGGTCTCCTCGCTGACCAGCAGACGACCATCGCCAAGCGCGAGTTCCACGAACAGTACCCGGCCGTCGGGAAGGGTCGTGCGGAACAGCTCGGCGGCACCGAACGCCGTGCGGTAGAACGCCACCGCTGCGTCGGCGTCGCGCACGAACAGGTGCGGGCAGAGCCCGTGCGGGCGCTGGCCGGTCACGCACACCTCTGCTCGGGCAGCAGCCTGGCCCGGGTCGCGGCGGCCACCAGCCGTTCGAGCAGCGCAGCCTCGGCCTGGGCGGCGCGGCGGCCCAGCGGGGTGAGCCGGTAGTAGCGGCGCCTCGCGTCGTGGGGCGCGTCAGGGTCGCTGCCCTCGGTCTCCTCGACCAGGCCGTCGGCCAGCAGCCGGCCGATCGTGCGGTACAGCGTGCCGGGGCCGAGCCGGACCGTGCCGGCGCTGACCTGCTCCACGAAGCGCATCACGGCGTACCCGTGCGCCGGCCCGGCGGCCAGCGCCAGCAGCACCCGGAAGGCGGCCGGGGTGAGCTCGGGCGTCGGGCCGGTGGCGGTCACACCCGCAGTGTACTATCCGAGCACGCTGTATCCGCTCCGGATATAGTATGGTCGGAGGTCGCTCCAGGAGGTGCGCACCATGATCGGTGGCGTCAGCAACGTCGGCATCGAGGTCGAGGACCAGGACCGGGCCAAGCAGTTCTGGACCGAGGTCATGGGCTTCGAGCTGGTCCAGGACACCCCCTACAAGGAGGGTCAGCGCTGGCTCGAGGTGCGCACACCCGACAAGGCGGTGGTGGTCGGCCTCGGCGTTCGCCAGGGCGACCGGCCGTCGCCGTCGGACGAGATGCTGCCCACCTCCAACGTGTGGTTCTACTGCGACGACCTGCAGCAGACCCACCAGGATCTGGCCGCCCGCGGCGTGGAGTTCCCCCAGCCGCCGGTCGAGCTGTTCTTCGGCTGGTGGTCGATCTTCACCGACCCCGACGGCAACCGGTTCGCCCTCATCCCGCGCCGTCGGTAGAGCCCCGGTCGACTACCCACGGCGCGGCCAGAGCCAGGCTCTCTGACGACCTGGGCGCACGACCGCGCGCCAATGTTCCACCGGTGTCCACATGCGGGACGTGGCGAGCGTCGCGAGGCCATTGTCGTGGGTGACCGGCAGAGATCGGGGTACTTGGGACGGCCCGCGCGGGCCGTCAAGGCCAGCTTGACGATTTGCTATCGTCAGGGTAGCCTGACGATATGACGAGTGAGACACCCGCCCCGGGAGACGCTGCCGGCCTCGCCGATGCGCTGGCGGACAAGGACCCTGCGGTGGGGCTGCATGCAGTGTGGTCACTTCGGAACCTGCTGGAGCAGGTCGAGCGGCTGCAGGTCGACAACGCCCGGAGCTTGGGCTGGTCGTGGCAGGACGTCGCTCGCGTCCTTCGGGTGACCAAGCAGTCGGTGCACGAGAAGCACGCGGCGCGGCGCAAGGCGATGGGGTTGGAGGCCTGATGTTCGAGATCCTCACGGAGCGAGCCCGCACGGAGGGGCTTGCCGCCAAGATCCTCGAGCAACAGGGGGTCGACCTCGCAGCGCTCAGGCTGACCCGTGTCGTCGCCCGAGTCCGGCTCGTAGCCGAGCCGGGGAGAAGAGGGTCTCGTCCGGGGAGGAGTGGGTCCTGGCGATGAGCCAGTCGCTGGCGCAATGGCTTCGTGCTGTATGACCGCATCAAAACGGGTTATCCGAACATCGGTGAGTAGCAGTGATTGGAGGAGCGCATGAACATCACCGTCATCGGCCGGGGCAACGTCGGCGGCGGGCTCGCCCGCCGCTGGGAACGGGCCGGGCACGCGGTCACCCGGATCGGCCGCGACGGCGGTGATGCCTCGGACGCCGAGGTCGTCCTGGTGGCCGTGCCGTCCGGGGTGATCGCCGACGCGCTCGGCAAGGTGAGCGGGCTCCAGGGCAAGACCACAATCGACGCCACCAACGCCTACGCCGGCCGCAACCAGGCGTACGAGTCGCTGGCGCACGAGGTGAAGGCGATCGTGGGCGGCCCGGTCGCCAAGGCGTTCAACGTCAACGGCGCGGCCTTGTACGACCAGATCGACCAGCAACGGGTGCCGCCAAGCAACCTGTACGCGTCGGAGGACGCCGCGCGGGAGGTGACCGAGCGGCTGATCCGCGATGCCGGCTACGACCCGGTCTCCGTCGGCGGCCTCGAGCAGGCCCGCGCGCTGGAGGAGTACGTCTTGGGGGTATATTCCGCCATTAGCCAGGGCGGGCTCGGCCCGTTCTTCTACCGGTACGCCAAACCGGGCCAGCTGTAACCCCTGCAGACACACGGCGGTCGTCCGGTGTCGAGAACGTTCACATCGAGCTCGAGCGCGCGACGGATCGTCGCGATGGCTTCGCCCTCGTCGGCCCGGCCGTAGAACTCGGACATGCCCATGCAGCCCAGGCCGACTGAGCACGGGTGCTCCAGAGGAGATGACGATGTGCGCTGACAGCCACCAAGTGGTGCTCATCAATCCGTTCGAGGTGCCGCCCGACCGGGACACCGAGTTCGTGACCCGCTGGGAGCGGGCGAGGGACTTCCTCGCCGGCCGGGAGGGTTACGTGGACACGGCCCTGCACCGTAGCCTGGCTCCGGAGGCCGAATTCCGGTTCGTCAACGTGGCGCGTTGGCGGTCCCCGCGCGACTTCCAGGCGGCCATGGCCGCGTCCGGGTTCCCGGGCCGGCAGATGCCCTACGTCTCGCACCCGGCGCTGTACGAGGTGGTCGCGGAGGACGACGCGCCTGCGGGGCCGGATCCGGCTGGGTCGGACCCGGCGGGGTCGGAGCCGGCGGGGGCCGTGCTGCTGATCAACCTGTTCGAGGTCCCTGCGCCCGACGAGGACGACTTCATGTCCTCGTGGGAGCAGGCCCGGAGGCTCATGCGGGCCCAGCCCGGCTACCTGGGCACCAGGCTGCACCGGAGCCTTGCTCCTGACGCGGAGTTCCGCTTCGTCAACATCGCCGCATGGCCCAGCGCGGGCGCGTTCCAGGCCGCGATCGACGACCCCGCCTTTCGCGAGGCTACCGCGGAAATCTCGGGCCGGGCGCACCCGTCCCTCTACGAGGTCGCGCGGCGGTAGCTGCGGGGCGCCTCCACACGCAAATCCCCTACGCCAGGATCCAGTCGACCGCGGCGGTCAGGTCGCTGGCGACCGTGTCGGCGGCGGAGAGGTCGAGGTCGGCGTTGAGCGGGTGGCGGACGGCGACCGTGCGCATGCCGGCCGCTCGGGCGGAGGCGATGCCGTGGGTGGTGTCCTCGACGGCCACGCAGTCGGCCGGGTCGGCGGCGAGCCGCTCGGCGGCGAGCAGGTAGATCTCCGGGTCTGGCTTGCCGTGCACGACATCCTCGCCCGAGACCACCGCCGAGAACGCCGTGCGCACGCCCAAGCGGTCGAGCACGTGCTCGACGTAGGCGCGGGTGCCAGAGCTGGCCACCGCCAGGGACAGGCCCGCCCCGGCGAGCTTGTCGATGGCGGCGTGCAGGCCGGGCATGGGCTCGAGCCGCTCGTCGAGCAGGCGCCAGAACACCGCCTCCCGGCCGGCGAACACCTCGTCGGGCGGCAGCCCGACCTCGAGCGCGAGCGCGTCGGTCAGGTCCCGGACACGGCGGCCCATCATGTCGCCGGCCAGCCGGGCGTCGTAGGCAACCCCCAGGGTGGCCGCGTACTCGAGGTTCGCGCGCTCGTGAGTGGGCTCGGAGTCCACGATCACGCCATCCATGTCGAACACGACATGGATGGCGACCGGCATGCGCGGGGCGGAGCTTGTCAGGACGCGGCGGAGCCGGTCAGGACGCGGGCGGAGCCGCGGTCGGCTCCGGGCCGTTGTCGCTCGGCCGGGACACGCCCTCCGGCGCGGTGGACGAGCCGATCACCGGTACCACCTGCCGGGCGGTGATGATCTCGTCGACCATGCCGTACTCGAGCGCCTGCTCGGCGCTCATGATGAAGTCCCGGTCGGTGTCGTTGGAGATCTTCTCCACCGTCTGGCCGGTGTGCTTGGCCATGATCTCGTCCAGCAGCTTGCGCAGGCGCAGGATCTCCCGGGCCTGGATCTCGATGTCGGCCGACTGGCCGCGGGCGCCACCCGAGGGCTGGTGGATCAGGATCGTCGAGTGGGGCAGGGCGTAGCGCTTGCCCTTGGTGCCAGCGGCCAGGATGACCGCGGCGGCCGACGCGGCCATGCCCATGCAGATGGTCGAGACGTCGGGCTTGACGTACTGCATGGTGTCGTAGATGGCCAGCAGGTCGGTGATCGAGCCGCCCGGTGAGTTGATGTAGATCGAGATGTCCTTGTCCGGGTCCTCGCTCTCGAGGTGCAGGAGCTGGGCCATGACGAGGTTGGCGATGGTGTCGTCGATCGGCGTGCCAAGGAAGATGATGCGGTCCTTGAGCAGCCTCGAGAAGATGTCGAAGGAGCGCTCCCCCCGGCTCGTCTGCTCGATGACGATTGGCACGAGGTTGGCTTGGGCCATGTGGTCCTCCGGTCGAGCTGGGGTGGTGGGTCTGGCCGCCGGGCGCGGCCCGGCAGAGGCTTGCGGCGAAGGGTACCGCGCCTCCCGCCTGCCGCGCAGGAGGACCGCGCCTCCCGCCTGCCGCGCAAAAGGACCGCGCCTCCGCCTGCCGCGCAGGAGCACCACCCCTGGCCCTCGGCGCGCCGGCATGGCAGGCTGGTCGGCGAGACCCGGTGGGAGAAGTGGGGTCGATCGAAATCGGAAGCTTCGCCCGCGACCTGCACCCGATGGTGGTGCACTTTCCGGTCGCCCTCATGCTGACCGGCCTCGCCTTCGAGGTGGCGGCGGTCGTGCGCCGCCATGCCGGCCTGGCCAGGGTCGCCCTGCTGCTGATCGCGCTCGGGTTCGCCGCCGCCCTGGTCGCGGTCGTCACCGGGCTCACCAACCCGGAGGTCCGGGCGGTCCAGCACACCCTGTCGGTCACGCCCCCGAGCGAGCCGGGCACCCGGGCGCTGTTCCTGCAGCGCCTCGAACGGATCCGGGTCCACCAGCGGCTCGCCTACGGCGTGCTCGTCACCGGTGCGCTCGCCCTGCTGGTGCGGCTCTGGCGCACCAGGGGCGTGCTGTGGACGGCCGCGTCCGTGG
Organism: Actinomycetes bacterium; assembly: GCA_036000965.1. NCBI lineage: Bacteria > Bacillati > Actinomycetota > Actinomycetes > Actinomycetes bacterium. The sequence goes on along the minus strand of DASYUT010000229.1, from coordinate 15,628 downwards.
TGTCCGGGGCGGCCCTGGCCGCCGCGGTGATCGCCACCGGCTTCGCGGGAGGCCGCCTTGCCCGGTAGAACGCTGGTCGAGCACTGGCGTCGCACCCGAGCACGCCGGACCGGCAGGGAGCGGGCCACGAGCCTGCCGCGGATGCTCGAGCGGGGTCCTCTGCGGTGGCGCCTGGTCGCGACCGGCCTGCTGGCCGCGGTGGCCGCGGCGGCCGCCGCGGCCCTCGCCGCCGTGCCCCCGGGCAGCTCGGGAGCGCCCGCCGGAGTCGCCTCCGGCCAGCCTGACCTGCGCATCGTCGGGCGCTCCCTGACCGCGGTGGGGGAGCGCTACGACCTGGCCAGGGACCGGGTGAGCTGCGCGCTGTGTCACACCCGGCTCTCGGCCGACCCGTTCGAGCTCACCTCCTACGGCCGCGACTACCGGGAGCTGCTGTTCCGCGACAACCCGGGCGCCCGCAGCATCTTCGACGCGAGCTTCGCCGAGATCCGGGCTGCCGTCGCCGCCACCTCGCGCACCGGACTGGACTCCGACGGCGACGGCTACGACAACGATCTCGAGCTGCGGTTCGGCTCGGTGCCCGGGGACGCTGCCTCGCACCCGTCGGTGCCCGTGCGGGTGCTCGAGCGCTACCGGCGGATCCTGGTTGCCGGCGAGCGCGACGGCACCCTCGAGGAGCTGCGCCTTGCCGGTGCCGGCCGCCGTCCCGACTGCGCCGACGCCGACGGTGACGGGGTGGTGGACTGCCTGGAGACGCTGTTCGGCTTCGACCCGGCCTCGGGGTCGTCGGTGCCGGCGGCCCGGGGCGGCCGGCTCGCGCTCTACCGGGCCGCGCTGGCCAAGGCCGGCGTGCCCGAGGCCCGGCCGGGAGGCTAGGATTCACCCATGCGCGCGCTGCGACTGCGGGCCCGCCTCCGCCGCCTGGCCGCCGTCCTCGTCCTGGCTGGGCTGGCCACCCCGGCCCTGGCCGGCTGCGCCCTGCACGGTCCCGCCTACGGCAAGGTCACCCAGCGCCAGGAGCGCCCGGCCGGCCCCTCCTACGACGCGAGCTACCAGGGCTCGGGCTCGTTCGTCCACGCCGGCGTGGGCGAGTACGACGGCGAGCAGGCACGCCACTCCGACCCCAGGAGCATCCTCAACGCCGGCTACGACCACGCCTACTGAGGCTCGGCTCGCGACCGCCGGCCGAGCCTGAGCCGCTCGCCGGCCCGTCAGCCTCGGGCGTGGGCGCTGCCCGTGGTGGTGCCGCCGCGGAACGGGTCTTGCTCGGGTGGGGTGTGCAGGTTGGCCCTGACACCGTCGATGGACAGCCCGACCAGGTCGAGCACCTGCTTGAGCACGTCCTCCACCTCAAGGCCGCGCGCCCGTCCCTCGGCCGTGACCATGCAGCGGTACACGGTGATGTAGCAGCGGGCCGGGGTGTTGTAGGTCCAGTCGACGCTGCCCAGGTGGACGCTGGAGCCCCGGGTCCCCGCCTCGCCGTTCCAGGGCTCGCTCCACACCTGGACCCCGGCCGGCCCGGCCGAGAAGACGCCGCGGGCAGTCACGTCCCGTGCCTCGGCGGCCCGCAAGAGCTTGGCGGCCTGCTCCTCGGTGAAGATCAGGGCCGGCCGGACACGGGCCACCCTGACCGCGGGAGCGCCGGAAGGCTGCGACATGGAACGCTCCGTATCGATGGGCCGACCACGGACCTCATGGGTCACATCGGCCACCGCCGCCATGAGGTTGAGCGCCCACCAAGCAGCAGCGCAGAAGTCCCGCACGTAGCTCGACGCGGTGGCCAGGAAGGACGTGCGAGGTTACGGGCAAGGCTTCTGGTGCCCTGCTCAGGGCTGGCTGGCCAACGACCTGGTCGCTCCTGCGCCGCCACACCGGGGTGAGCGGCACTCGCCCCTGGCCAGATTCCTGGGCGGGCGAGCCCTCACGGCCCCAGGAGGCGGCGCAGGCGCTCCTCGGTGGCCTGGCCGTGGCGCAGGGCGGTGGCCCGGGCCGCGTCCGGGTCGCGGGCCTGGAGCGCGGCCAGGATCGCCTCATGCTCGGCGGCGGCGGGCTTGGCTGCGTGCTGGGCGGCGGCGGGCTTGGCTGCGTGCTGGGCGACCAGCGCGTCGAGCGCCTCGGCCAGCTCGACCCGGGCCCGGCGGACGGCGTCCAGGATGTAGGGGTTGCCCGACGCCTCGGCCACCGCGATGTGGAAACGGCTGTCGTCGGCCCGCCACGCCTCGAAGCTCCGCATCCGCCAGCCGCCCGACTCGACGGTCCGGGCCCGCAGGGCGCGCAGCCCGTCGTCGGAGACCCGCACCGCGGCGAGCGCCGCCGCCTCGCCCTCGACCGCCCGCCGCCACTCGAGGAGGGCGGCGAGCTCCCTGCGCCGGGCCCTGAGCGCGTCGCGGATCCGCTCGACCTCGCCGGCCCGGCGCCTGGGCAGCACGAACGCCCCGCCGCCGGCGCCCCGGCGGATCCCGACATAGCCGGACTCGGCCAGCACGCGGAGGGCCTCCCTGACGGTGGGCCGGCTCACGTCGAGCAGGGCGGCAAGCGCCCGCTCGGGCGGCAGCCGGTCGCCGGGGACCAGCAGGGCGAGGTCGACGGCGACCCGTACCTGCTCGGCCACGGCGTTCGCCGCGTTCTGGGTTGTGACCGGTCGGAACAGCTCGGTCGTGGCCGTCACGGGTTCGCTCCAACACGACATCGAAAGGTCCTACGAGGTTACCTTTCGCGTGGCCTCCGTGTCACTCCCTCTGGGTGGATTGACCGGCTCTCGGCACTGGCCGCGATGAACCGACCCGCCCGGCCCGGCGAATGCTCAGCGGGACCTCAGCTCTGGCATCGGCTAATCCAGCGCGACCAGACCCAGATAATCGTCGCTCCAGACGTCCAGAGCGCCTTCGGGCATCACCAGCACCCGGTCGGGCTCGAAGCTCTGCACGAACGGGGTGTCGTGGCTGACCAGGACGATGCTCCCCTTGAAGGAGGTGAGGGCGGTGCGGACCGCCCCCACCGCCTGCACGTCGAGGTTGTTGGTGGGCTCGTCGAGCAGCAGGACGTTGTGCCGGCCGACCACCAGGCGGGCCAGAGCCAGCTTGGTCTTCTCGCCGCCCGAGAGGGTGCGGGTGGGCTGGTTGGCCTGGTCCCCGCCGAGCAGGAAGTGGCCGAGCACGCCCCGGAGCACGTCGTCGGAGGTCTTCGCCGCTGCCTGCATGACCTGCATCGAGGTGGTTGCCGGGTCGAGCCCCTCGTGCTCCTGGGCGTAGTAGCCGATGTCGCAGCCGTGCCCGAGGACGACCTCGCCCTCGTCCGGGTCGTCGATGCCGGCCAGGATGCGCAGCAGCGTCGTCTTGCCCGCACCGTTGAGCCCGAGCACGAGCAGGCGCTCGCCCCGCTCGAGGTCGAACGACAGCTCCTTGAACACCGGCGGGCCCCCGTAGGACCGGCGCAGGCCGGTCGCCTCGAGCGGGAAGCGCGTGCACGGCGGTGGGTCCGGGAACCGCACCGCGACCTTGTGGCCGGACCTGGCCACGGGCGCCAGCGAGCTCTTCATGCGCTCGACCCGGCGCTCGGTCACCATGGCCCGGCGGGCCATGGACTCGTTGGAGTGCCGGTACTTCTCGACGAAGGCCGACAGCCGCTTGATGTCGCGCTCGACGACCTTGCGGTGGCGTGCCTGCGAGGCGGCCCGGACCCTCCGCTCCTCGAGGAACTGGGTGTAGGTCCCCTTGTAGGTGTCGACCGAGGCGGTCGCCGGGTCGAGCGTGACCACTCCGGTGACGTCGCGGTCGAGCAGGGGCAGGTCGTGGGAGACGACCAGGATGCCGCCTGGGAAGGCGGCCAGGAACTCCGCCAGCCACCGCTTGGCATCGGCGTCCAAGTGGTTGGTGGGCTCGTCCAGCAGCAGCGTCCCGGCCTGGCTGAGCAGCACCCGGGCCAGCTCGACCCGGCGCCGTTCACCGCCGGACAGGCCGGCCAGGGAGCGCGTGAGGCCGTCGGCCGGGATCCCGAGCCCGGCCGCGATCCGCTTGGCCTCCGACTCGGCCCGGTAGCCACCCTCGAGCTCGAAGCGCTCCTGCAACCCCGAGAACCGCTTGATGGCCCGATCCCTGGTGCGCGCGTCGGTGCTGGCGTCAATGCGCTGCCTGGCCGTCTCGAGGTCGGCCCGCAGCGCGTCGAGGCCGCGGGCTGAGAGCAGCCGGGCCAGGCCGGTCGTGCCGCTGGTCGGCGGCGACTCCTGCGGCAGCCAGGCGAGGGCGCCGACCAGGGTGACCGCGTGGTCGCGGGGGTTGGCGGCCAGCTCGGCCAGGGTGCGCAGCAGTGTGGTCTTGCCAGCCCCGTTCGGCCCGACCAGGCCGACCACGTCGCCGGGCGCGACGACGAAGGTCACCTCGGCGGCGAGAAGCCGGTGACCGGTTTCCACGGTGAGGTCGGTGACGTTCAGCATGGCGGGCCTTGGGCTCGGACGGGCGGGCGGGATTCCCTCCTCTACGGTAACGGTACCGGCCGAGCGAAATTCCCGGCAGCCGCGTTCCGCCCGAGCCGGAAGACGCCGAGGCCGCCCTGTTCGCCCGTCCGGTGCGGGCGCGGGGTGGCCTCGGGCGGGTCCTACCCGCCGCCGAGCTGCGGGGCGGTCGTCTCCTGCTGGATGCCAGGCTTGGCCTTGGCCAGGTTCTCGCCCGGCTCGAGCGGGTAGTGGCAGGCGGCCAGGTCGCCAGCCTCCTTGACCTCGAGCGGCGGCTCGTCGGTCACGCAGTTGGGCTGGGCCTTGGGGCAGCGGGGGTGGAAGCGGCAGCCCGACGGCGGGTCGATCGGCGAGGGCACGTCGCCGACCAGGATGACCCGCTCGCGCTTCTCGGCCAGGTCGGGGTCGGCCACCGGCACGGCCGACATCAGGGCACCCGTGTAGGGGTGCTTGGGGGTCTTGTAGAGGCGGCCGGCGTCGGCCAGCTCGACGATCTTGCCGAGGTACATGACGGCGACCCGGTCGGAGACGTGGCGGACGACCGACAGGTCGTGGGCGATGAAGATGTAGGTGAGGTGGAACTCGGTCTGCAGGTCCTCGAGCAGGTTGATGACCTGGGCCTGGATGGAGACGTCCAGGGCCGACACCGGCTCGTCGCAGATGATCAGCTTGGGCCGCAGGGCGAGGGCGCGGGCCACGCCGATGCGCTGGCGCTGGCCGCCCGAGAACTCGGCCGGGAAGCGGTTGTAGTGCTCAGGGTTGAGCCCGACGACCTCCATCAGCTCCTGGACCCGCTGCTTGCGCTCCTTGCCGTCGGCGATGCCGTGGATGTCGAACGGGTCGCCGATGATCGTGCCGACCCGCTTGCGCGGGTTCAGCGAGGAGTAGGGGTCCTGGAAGATCATCTGGATCTCGCGGCGGAGCAGCCGCAGCTCGTTGCCGCCGAGCTTGGTGACGTCCTTGCCCTCGAACTCGAGCGTCCCGGCGGTGAGCGGGAGCAGCTTGCAGACGAGCCGGGCCAGCGTCGACTTGCCGCAGCCGCTCTCGCCCACGATGCCGAGCGTCTCGCCCGGGTAGACCTCGAGGTCGACCCCGTCGACCGCGTGCACCCGGCCGATCTCGCGCTGGAAGATGATCCCCTGGGTGATCGGGAAGTGCTTCTTGGCCCCGGTGATGCGGACCAGCGGCTGCCTGGCCGCGCCGGCCGTGCCGGCCGTGGCCGCGTCGAGTTCGGTGCTCATTGGCGCTCCCCCTGCTCGCGCTCGGCTGCTGTTGCGCCCGCCGTGCTCGGGCGCTCCCCCTGCTCGCGCTCGGCTGCTGTTGCGCCCGCCGAGCTCATCGGGTCGGTGCCACCTCCTGCTGCCAGATGCGCTGCTTCTCGTCGATGGACAGGTGGCACGCTGACAGGTGCGCGCCGTCGTCCCCCGCCGGCAGGAGCCTCGGCTCCTCCTTCTTGCACACGTCCATCACGTACGGGCAGCGGGGGTGGAACGAGCAGCCGGTGGGCAGGTGGATGAGGCTCGGCGGCAGGCCCTTGATCGGGTGCAGCTTCTCGCCGGTGTGCTCGGCACCGACCGACGGGATCGACTGCAACAGGCCCCACGTGTAGGGGTGGTGGGGCTGGTAGTAGGCGGAGCGCCGGTCGGCGATCTCGACCGGCTTGCCCCCGTACATGACCAGGACGTCGTCGGCGAAGTCGGCGACCACGCCGAGGTCGTGGGTGATCATGATGATGGCGGTGCCGAACTCGTCCTGCAGGCGCTCGATGAGGTCGAGCACCTGCGCCTGCACGGTGACGTCGAGCGCGGTGGTGGGCTCGTCGGCGATGAGCACGGCCGGGTCCAGGGCCAGGGCCATGGCGATCATGGCCCGCTGGCGCATGCCGCCCGAGAACTGGTGCGGGTAGTCGTCCACCCGCCGGTCGGGCTTAGGCACGCCGACCAGGCGGAGCAGGTCGATGGCCCGGTCACGCGCGTCCTTCTTGGACATCTTCTCGTGGGCCAGGATCATCTCGACGATCTGCGCGCCCACCTTGTAGTAGGGGTGGAGGCTGGAGAGCGGGTCCTGGAAGATCATCGCGATCTGCTTGCCGCGCACTGCTCTGAGCTCGTCCGCGTGCATCTTGAGCAGGTCCTTGCCCTGGAACAGCGCCTGTCCGCCGACCTGCCCGCCCCGGGCCAGGCCCATGATCGACAGGCAGGTCACGCTCTTGCCCGAGCCCGACTCGCCGACGATGCCGACGGTCTGGCCCCGGTCGAGCGAGAAGTTGACGCCGTCCACCGCCTTGACGATGCCGTCGTCGGTGCGGAAGTGGACCCGTAGGTCCTTGACCTCAAGCAGTGCCATCCGAATCCTCCCGCCAGGGGACCGGCCGGTCCATCAGGAGTACCGCACCCGCGGGTCGAGGGCCGCGTAGACGATGTCGACGATCAGGTTGAAGGTGACCACGAAGAAGGCAGCGAACAGCACCACCCCCTGGATCACGGGCAGGTCGTTGTCGGCGATGGCCTGCACGGTGGTCGCGCCGACGCCGGGGAGGCCGAACACCCGCTCGGTCACGATCGCGCCGCCGAGCAGCACGCCGATGTCGAGGCCGAGCATGGTCACGACCGGGGTGAGGGAGGAGCGCAGGATGTGCTTGCCGACCACCCGCCGCTCGGACAGGCCCTTGGCCCGGGCGGTGCGCACGTAGTCCTCGCCGCTGACCTCCAGCATGTTGCCGCGCACCATGCGGGTGTAGAGGGCGGCCGTGCCGAGCGCGATCGTGATCCAGGCCAGGAACAGGTGGTTCGCCCACGACAGCGGGTTCTGGGTGAGCGGCACGTAGCTCGGGGCGGGCGCCACCTGCAGCTTGAAGTAGAAGATGTAGAGCAGGCCGATGCCGAGCAGGAACACCGGCATCGACACCCCGAACAGGGCGAAGCCCATGGCGGCCCGGTCGCGCAGGCTGCGCGGGCGCAGGGCGGCCTGGATGCCGATGGGGATGCCGATGATGAGCCAGAAGAAGGCCGAGCCGATGGCGAGCGACGCGGTGACCGGCAGCCGGTCGAGGATGGTGTCGAGCACCGGCTGCTCGTTGCGGAACGAGTAGCCGAGGTTGGGTGGCCAGTTGAGCACGCCCGACGGGTGGCCGGTGGCGACCAGGTCCGGGCCGTGCAGGAAGTTCAGGTACTGCTTGAGCACGGGCTGGTCCAGGCCCATGCGGTGGCGGATCAGGGCGAGCGTCTCCGGGGTCGCCCCCTTGGGCACCGCCTGCTGCGCGGGGTCGCCCGGGAGCAGGTAGAACATCGCGAAGCTCAGGATCGAGATCGCGAACAGGAGGATCACGACCCAGACCAGCCTTCGAATGATGTAGCGGACCATCGGGAGTGACCTCCTGGTGTGGTGCTGCCGGGGGGCCGGCGTCGGCCCCCCGGCAGGTGCTACCGGTTCAGCTCGTCGGTTACGGGGTGTTGGGGTTCAGCCAGATGGCGGTCAGGTCGGGCTCGGTCGCCCACGGCGTCCAGATAAAGTTCTTGGTGCGCTCCGACCAGAAGAGCTGCTGCTTGTCGTAGACGAACGGCGCCCAGGGGGCGTCCTGCATGATCTGCTTGTCGATCTCGCCCCAGAGCGCGCCGCGCTTGGTCTTGTCAGGCTCGGCGAGGGCCTGGTCGATCTTGGTGTTGACCGCGGGGTTGTTGTACAGGCCGTAGTTGCTGTTCCCGGACGGGATGATGCTGCGGCCGTCGAGCAGCGGGACGATGAACGAGCGCGCCCCGTCACCCGGGTAGTCCGGGCACCAGCCAGCCTGGCCGATCTGGTGCTCCTTGGCCTTGCGGGGCAGGCCGAGCGAGTCGGTGTAGACCGCGAAGCCGCTGTAGAGCTTGGTCTTCAGGTTGATCCCGGCCCGCTGCAGGCCGGCCTGCACGGCGGTGTTGACCGCCGCCGCCTTGCCAGCGTTGCCGCCGACGTAGTTCAGGGTGATGCCGTTGGGGAAGCCGGCCTCGGTCAGCAGCTGCTTGGCCTTGGCCACGTCGCCCTTGAAGTCGGCCGACGGGTACAGGTCGTACTTCTGGTAGCCGAGCAGGGTCGGGGTCAGGACCGTGGAGGCCGGGTCACCGGCGAACGGGCCGCCGCGGGCGCGCTGCAGGGCGACCTTGTCGAGCGCGTAGTTGATCGCCTGGCGCACCTTCACGTCGGAGACCTTGGCCTGCGGGGTGTCGAACGCCGGCGTGGTGCCGAGCGTGAAGTAGCGGGTGCAGCCGGTGGTCTGGACCGAGAACTGCTGCTTCAGCTTGGGGTCGGTCGACAGCCGCTGCAAGGCCGCGTTGGGCGGCTGGGTGTCCAGCGAGAGGTCGGCGTCGCCGCGCTCGATGGTCTGCTGGATCGCGTCCGGCTCCAGCCCGATGCGCATGGTGACCTTGTCCACCCAGGCCTTGCGGAGCGGGTCGGTGGCCGGGTCCCAGTTGGTGTTGCGGACGAACTCCATCGACTTGGTCGGGATGTACTCCTTGACGGTGTACGGGCCCGACCCGATCACGTGCTTGGAGTAGTCCGCCCCGACCTTGTACTTCTCGGCCTCCTTGGGCACCGGCGAGAAGAACGGCATCGCCAGGATCGACAGGAAGTCGGCGGCCGGCTTCTCGAGGGTGATGGTCAGGGTGTCGGCGGTGGCCTGGATGCCCGAGATCTCCTTGGCCTTGCCGGAGCCGAAGTCCGCGGCGCCCTTGATCAGGTTGGAGTAGGACTGGCCGCCCGAGGGGGTGGCCTTGTCGTACATCCGCTTGACCCCGCGCACGAAGTCCTCGGCGGTGACCTCGCCGGTGGCCGGCGGGGCCCACTTGATGCCCTTGCGGATCTTGAAGGTGTACGTGGTGTTGTTGTTGGTGACCTGCGCGGCCCCGTCGGCCAGGTCGGGCACCGGGACCGTCAGCTCTTCGCCCGTCTTGGTCGAGTCGAACGAGTAGAGCTGGCGGCTGTAGAGGCGCTCGAGCGAGAAGCCGAGCGTCGAGTAGGCGTCGGCCGTGTCGAGGAAGTCAACGTCGGAGTTGTTGACGACCCGCAACGTGCCGCCCTTCGTGCCCTGGCCCTGTGCGCCACCGGTGCCGGACGGCGCGGTGCCACCGCCGTCGCCGCCGCAGGCGGCGAGGACGATGGCCAGGCACGCGGCGAGCGCGGCAGCCTTGACCACCTTGAGTCTCTGCATATCCGTGTTCCCACCCTTTCATCGCCGCCGACCGTCGGCGGCCATGTCGGTCGAGCCGGCGCCTCGCGCCATCCCACCGGACGCGGGGCGCGTGGTCCACCAGCGGCATGCACCTACCTTTCGGGGCCGGCGCCCGGGTGGGTGCCGGCCATGACGAGGGCGCTCATCGGACCGGGGCTACAGGCGGCCGGAGGTCTGGTTCCCGCGCGGGTCGAAGGCGTCCCGCAGGCCGTCGCCGAGCAGGTTGAACGCCAGCGTGGTGAGGAGCAGGGCCAGGCCCGGGAACACCACCATCCACCACGCCACCTGGTAGAAGTCGTTGGAGTCGGCCAGCATCTGGCCCCAGGTCGCGGTCGGCGGCGGGACGCCGAGGCCGAGGAAGGACAGGTAGGCCTCGGTCAGGATGTTCGCCGGGATGACCAGGGAGGCGTAGATGATGATCGGCGCGGTCAGGTTCGGGAAGATGTCCCGGAAGATGATCCGCAGGTTGCTCGCGCCGAGCGAGCGCGACGCCTCCACGAACTCCTTCTCGCGCAGCGACAGGACCTGCCCGCGGATGATGCGTGCGATGTAGGTCCAGGTGACGAAGGAGATGACCAGGATGATGATCCACAGGCTCGGCCGGAACACCGACACCAGGGCGAGCGCCAGCAGCAGGAAGGGGATGCTGAGCAGGACGTCCATGATCCTTGAGAGCAGGGTGTCGATCCAGCCCCGGTAGAAGCCGGCCAGCATGCCGACGGTCACCCCGATGGTGAGTGCGATCCCGGTGGCGACGATCCCCACGATGAGCGAGACCCGGGCGCCGTAGACAACCCGGCTGAACAGGTCGCGCCCGAACTGGTCGGCACCGAACCAGAACTGGATCGAGAAGTTCGGTCCCTTGGGCGCGCCGAACTCGTTGGTGGTCTGCTCGTACATGCTGGTGTCGTTGGGCGGGTGCCCGACCGCCTTGACGATCAGCGGGGCGAAGACGGCCACGAGGCAGAGCAGGATGATGAAGCTGAAGCTGGCCACCGCCACCTTGTCCTGCCTGAGGCGGGCCAGGGCGAGCTGGGTCGGGGTACGGCCCTCGATACGCTTGACCGGCTCCTCGGGTGCGCCGGGGCTCGTCGCCAGCTGACCGTTCTGGCCTTGCTCGCCGACGGTGCCCTCTTTGTCCGGAAGGACCTGAGACATGTGCACCTCCATGCCGACACTGGTCGACGCCGACATCGCACCGTGGGCAGGAGGAGCGGATCTGGCGCTGCACGCCATGACCGGCCGTAGTCCCAGCCCGCGGTTCGTGGATCGTACTTCAAACGCTTTGCGGGCGTCTGTAAGAGTTTTCTCAGGTCAAATGGGTCGTTGTCGAGTCCTCGGATGCGTTTGGCGCCGATGCTGGAACGTTTGTACCAAGTACCTACGCAACACGGAAGCAACCATTGCGCTTTGTGCGCAACGATCGGCCCGAACGCCGGTCAGACGAGCAGCCAGGGGTATGGGCCACCCGGGCAACGATCGGCCGGCCCGAAGGCGGGTCAGACGAGCGGCCAGGGGTATGGGCGCCCTGGGCCCGGCCCGGGCAGCGTGGCGGTCCGGGCCAGGCGCCGTGCCCGCGCCGCGAGCGCCTCCAGCTCGTCGGGTTCGAGAAGCTGCCCGAGCTGGCCGGCCAGCTCGCCGCGGGCGGCCTCGGCCAGCCGTTCGAGGTCGGCCACCACGTCCGCCCCGAGCCGCTCGCCGGCCAGGTCCCAGAGGACCGTGCGCAGCTTCGGCTCGGTGTGGAAGCAGACGCCGTGGTCGATCGCCCACACCCGGTCGCCGCCGCGCAGGCAGTGGCCGGCCTTGCGGTCGGCGTTGTTGACGACGACGTCGAAGGCGGCGATCCGGGGCAGGGCCGGGTGGCCGGCCGCCAGCAGGTCGAAGGCGGTCACGTCGGGGTCGGCCTCGACGTAGAGCTGCACCGAGCCGATGCCGAACGGCCCGTCGCGGGCCACCGTGAGCGGCACCAGCCCCCAGCCGAGCTCCTCGCTGGTCACGTATGCGGCGACCTCGCGGCGGTACAGCGTGCTGGCGGGGAAGTCCCAGAGCGGGCGCTCCCCCCTGGCCGGCTTGTAGATCGCGAGGCCGGCCAGGTCGCCGTGGCGCACCTCGGCCAGCAGGGTGGCGTTGGAGGCCCAGGGGATGCTCCCGAGCACCTCCAGCTCGCCCTCGGCGAGCAGCTCCCGCGCCCGCTGCTGGGAGACGACCGCCGACGGGGCGGGACCCGGGCCGGACGGCACGACCTCACCCATTCACGTGACCGTGGGCCGGTGCCCGTTCAGGGCCGGGCAGACGTGCCCGGCCGGGTCGAGGGGATTGCCGCACAGCGGGCAAGGCGGGCGTCCCCTGGCTACCACCTGGGCGCCGTGCCTGGCCAGGACGCGGAGCTGCGGGCGGGTCACCCACAGGCGGACTTCCCTGGGCTCGACCGGATCAGGCTCCTCCTCCTCGTCGGCCTCGGCGGCGACCAGTTCGGTGACGACCATGACGAAGCGGTCGCGTCCCGGGTCGTAGTCGAGCGAGAGCTGGCCGACCCGGAAGTCGGGCTCCAGCGGCTCCCGCAGCGAAAGCTCGACCGCCTCGGCCGCCCTGGCCTCGTCCGGGTCCTCGGGGCGCTCGGAGGCCAGCTCGGGCAGCAGGCTCTCGAGGCGCTCGGACAAGGACCTGACCTGCTCCTTCTCGATCAGCAGGGTGACCTGGTCGGCGCCTGACGCGGCCTGGAGGAAGAAGGTGCGCCGGCCAGGCACGCCGACCGCGTCGGCGGTCAGGTGGGTGACCGGGTCCAGGTCACGGCTCGGCATCGCCCGCCTCCTCTCGCGGGACCGCGCCCGCCCCGGTCTCCTGGTCCTCTCCGGGGGTCGCGCCCGCCGCAGCCTCCTGGTCCTTTCCGGGGGTCGCGCCCGCCGCAGCCTCCGGGTCCCTGGACTCCTCGGGTCGTTCCAGGTCGGCGACGCTGCCGGTCTCGTTGAGCCGCAACAGGTGCGGGACGGGCGTGAACGCGAACGCGGTGACGCTGGCCGGGCCGATCTCGAGCCGCTGGAACAGGTCGAGGTGCAGGCCGAGGTAGTGGGCGGCGACCGCCTTGATCACGTCGGCGTGGCTGCACACGGCGATGGTCTGGCCTGGGTGCTCGGCTCGCAGCCGCTCGGACGCGGCCACCGCCCGCACCTGCATCTCGTAGATCGACTCGCCGTCGGGGAAGCGGGCGCCGGACGGGTGGCGCTGCACCACCCGCCAGAGGTCCTCCCTGACCAGCTCCTTGAGCTCCCGGCCAGTCCAGCTGCCGTAGCGGACCTCGCCGACGTCCTCGGCCGTGCCCACCTTGAGCCCGCGCGGCTCGGCCACGGCGGCCGCGGTCTCCTGGCAGCGCTCCAGCGGGCTCGCGTAGACGACGTCGATCACCACCGCGGCCAGCCGGTCGGCCAGGGCCCGGGCCTGCTCGCGGCCCTTGTCGCTGAGGTGGATGCCTGGCGCCCAGCCCGAGAGCCGCGTGCCGGTGTCCGCGGTGACCGCATGGCGGAGCAGGAGAAGCAGATCCATCGGCGAGGTCACCTCGAAGCAGGCTCGGGACGCGGCTCGACAGCAATTCTACGGACGGGCCGCTCATGCGCCCGCCGGCGGTCAGGGCCCCTCGTGCGGGACCCGACCCTCATGGTCCCTGCCGCACCCTACCAGCGGTCCCGAGGCGGCCGGCGGTAGGGTGCGGCAGACCTGAGGAGGCAGACCTGAGGAGGCAGACCTGAGGAGGCAGACCCGGGACACGTCATGGAGGGTCCGATGGAGGAGTTCCTGGAGAAGGTCCGCGCCCTGCTGGGCCCGGACGCGCCGGCCATCGACGCCGGCGAGATCGAGGCCGTGCTCGAGCTGGCCCGGGTGGCCGCCCACTCCTCGGAGCGGCGGGCGGCGCCGGTGACCGCCTACCTGGTCGGCCTGGCGGTCGCCGGCGCCGCCCCGGAGGCGCGCGAGGCGTTCGTGGACGACCTGGTGGTCAAGCTCGAACTCCAGCGCTGAGCGGTGTTCTACGACCGCAACGGCTTCGACCTCGAGCCGCCAACCGCCGACCAGGCGGTCGAGCTGGTGGTCGCGGTCGCTGCGGGTCAGGCGGAGCTGCCCAAGCTCACCGAGTGCCTGGCGAGCTGGGCCCGCGCGCGGTCCAGGGAGCCAGGAAGGAGCCCGATGAGTCTGGAGCAGACGCTGCTCGCGACCGAGCACGAGCTCGGCACGGGCCGCGGCGACGCCTATCGCGAGTACCTGACCGGCGACGCCGTGGTCATCGTGCCGGCCACTCTGCGCGACGAACATCTGGCAGCGCGCCTGTCTGAGGGTCCGCTGGCAGCGCGCCTGTCTCAGGGTCCGCGTACGGTTGCGGCGAGCAGGGCGTATCGCGCCGCGGGCACGCGCGGCCCGTGCCCCGGTCCGACGAGACACTCGGCCAAGGAGACGGCGATGCCGAGCCCGACAGCGGCGGACGGTGGGCCGCCAGCAGCAGCGTCGCCCCAGACCACCGGCATCACAGTCGGCGAGGACGGCGTCGCCCGATGCTGGTGGTGTGGCGACGATCCTCTGTACCGCGGCTACCACGACGCGGAGTGGGGCCGTCCCGTCGCAGACGATCGGCGCCTGTTCGAGAAGCTGTGCCTGGAGGGGTTCCAGTCGGGACTGAGCTGGCTCACGATCCTGCGCAAGCGGGAGAACTTCCGCCGGGCGTTCGACGGCTTCGAGATCCAGGCCGTCGCCCGGTTCGGTGCAGCGGACGTCGACCGGCTGCTGGCCGACGCGGGCATCGTCCGCAACCGGGCGAAGATCCAGGCGACGATCGACAACGCCCGCCGCTGCGCCGAGCTGGTCGACGAGTTCGGCGGCTTCGCCGCCTACGTATGGCGATTCGAACCCGACGTGCGCTCGCGTCCCCACGTCGTCGATCACGCGACCCTGATGCAGCTCAGCCAGAGCCCGGAGTCGAAGGCGATGAGCAAGGACCTGCGCCGCCGCGGATGGTCGTTCGTGGGCCCCACGACCGCGTACGCGTTCATGGAGGCGATGGGGCTCGTGAACGACCATCTCCACCAATGCGACGTCCAGGCCGACGTCGAGCACGAACGTCATGGGTTCGAGCGGCCGCGACCGGCGGGCCCGACCCGGGCATAGGGGTGCCTCGTCCCGGCTCGGCGAGCGTGGTGGCGGTCGAGCTGGGGCACCGGCGGGAGCGTGGTGTCGCGTTCGCGTGCTCGCGTCTCCGCACCGCCAAAGCCATCATCGCCGACCCAAGGGGAGCTACCCTGTCTGGCGGTCGCCTTCGAGAAGTTCACGCGCCCGCAGGAACACGGCGTCCAGCATCGGCTCGAGCTGGCCGGCGGGGAACGGCTGGCCGAGCCCTTCACTGCGGCCGAAGGCGACGTCGAGCCGTCCGGCGAGCAGCAGCTGCAGCACCGGCACCGCCGCGGCCGCAGGGCTGCCCCTGGCGCTGCTGGTGCTCGGCTCCGGGGCCGGCGCGGTGGCCGTCACCCGCATCAGTGGAGGCGGGCGCCGAGGTGCTGCACCCGCTGCAGGACCAGTTCTGGGGCGACCGTCACGGGCAGCTCACCGACCCCTACGGCCACCGCTGGGGCCTCGCCCAGCACCTGCGGGACGTCCCGCCCGAGGAAGTCGTGCGCGCAGCAGCTGAGGCGTTCGGTGGCTAGTTGCTGCCGAGGTCTCGAGCCGGGAGGTTCCTGGTCGAGCGTGTGCGCGGGCGAACCCAGCTGACGCGGCTTCTCTCAAGATGGGTGACCAGGGCGCTGCGGCTGAAGACGACGGTATGCGACCCGACCAGGCGCGCGACGCAGGGACCGGCCCGACGGAGGTGCGGGTCTCGACCATCGAGCTGTTCTTCGACCTGGTCTTCGTCTTCGCCATCACGCAGCTGACGAGCCTGCTGGCCGGCGACCCGACCGCGGTGGGCCTGGGTCGCGTCGCGCTGATCTTCGGCAACCTGT
>DASYUT010000228.1 GCA_036000965.1 Actinomycetes bacterium | reverse complement strand
GCCCCCCGAGGAGGACGCGCTGGTGCGCCGCTTCGGCTACCGCCCCCGGCTGGCCCGCAGCCTGGGCTGGGGGGAGTCGTTCGGGGTGGCGTTCTCGTTCATCTCGGTCACCACCGGCATCTTCACCACCTTCGGGTTCCTCCTCGCCACCGCCGGCCCCAGAGGCATCTGGACCTGGCCGCTCGCGGTCGCCGGCCAGACCCTGGTCGCCCTCGTCTACGGCACCCTCGCCGCCAGGGTGCCGCTGGCCGGCGGCCCCTACCAGTGGGCCGCCCGGCTCGCCGGCCCGCTGGTCGGCTGGTGGCTGGGGTGGCTGTCGCTTGCGTTCCTGGTGATCGTGACCGTGTCGGTCGACTACGCCCTGGTCCAGGCCGCCGTCTGGCCCCTCCTGGGCCTCACCCCAACCCCAGCAAGCCTCGCCATCGGCACCCTGGCCGTGCTCGCCACCCAGGCGACGCTTATCTGCTGGTCCACCCCGGCGACCGCCCGGCTGAACAACCTCGCCGTGCTGGCCGAGGTCGTCGGGCTGCTCCAGCTCACCATCGTCTTGGTCATCGCGGGGCGCATCGCCGGGATCGGCCGTTGGGCCAACCTGGCCAGCACCGGCGCGGTCCCGACGGCTGGGTGGTGGTCGTGGCTGGGGCCCGGGATGCTAGCCACCCTGCTCGGCGCCTGCACCATCGTCGGGTTCGAGGCATCGGCCACCCTCGCCGAAGAAACCCGGCAGCCCCGCCACGTGGTGCCCGGCGCCATGGTCCAAGCCGTCATCGCGTCCGGGGCGCTCGGGATGGTCTTCCTCGTCGCCCTGGCCCAGGCCATCCCCCACCCCGAGCGGCTCGACAACACCACCGCCCCGGTCGCGCTGATCCTCAAGGGCTTCCTCGGCGGTCGCATCGAGCTGTTCCTGGCCTTCATCTGCGTGGCGATCTACGCCTGCGGGACCGTCATCATGGCCACCGCCTCCCGCCTGGCCTGGGCCATGGCAAGAGACCGGCGCCTCCCCGCCCACCAGCTCCTGGCCCGCGTGCCCCGTGCCACCGGCGGGCCGCCAGGGGCAACCGTGCTGGCCGCCGGCGCCAGCGCCACCATCGTCGTGACCCTCGGCGGCAACCCGGATGCGCTGACCACCTTGTTCACCGCCTCCACCCTGCTGCCCGCGATCCTGTACGCGGGCACCGTCGGGCTCTATGCATGGACCACCCGACGTAGCACCCCACCCGCCGAGGACGGGTCGTTGCGGCTCGGCCGATGGGAGCGCCCGGTCGTGGCCGGCGCGCTGGCCTGGCTCGGCATCGAGCTGGTCGTGCTGCTCGCCCCCGCCCAGTTCCGCCCTGCCCAGGCCTACGCCCTGGGCGCGGTCGCCCTCGGCCTGGTCGTCTACACCCTCATGCGCGTCGCCGAGCCCGCCGCCATGACCAGCCAGCCTCGGCCGAGCCTGCCCGACCCCCAGCGGGACCCGGCCCCGGCCGGGGAGCAGCCGCTGTGGTGACGCGCGCTGCCTGGCTTCTGGCCCCGGGCGCGTTGAACGCGGCCGGCGTGGTCGCGGCCGGGCTCGTGGTCCTGCTCGGGCTGGGCCTGATCGTCGGGTTGCTGCTCATCGACTATCAGGACGAGTGCGCCCACCGGCGGCGGATGGCCCGAGCCCGGCGCCGGCGGCCTGGCTGACCCGGTCGACCACGGCAACATGCCCGAGCCCAGGGTCCGCGACGCTACAGGCTCGCCCGGAGAGGACGTCAAAGGTCCAGGGCGTAGGCGAGCAGGTCGATGCCGGGCGCGGGGGTGTGGTCCAGGGCGGGGGCGCGCCGCAACCCGGCCCGCTCGTACAGCCGGTGGGCGGCCGTCATCGTCGGCAGGGTGGAGAGCACGAACCGCCGGCAGCCGGCGGCGCGCGCCTCGGCCAGGGTGGCGCGCAGCAGCGCCTCCCCGACCCCGCGGCGGCGGGCGGCCCGGTCGACCCCGAGCATGCGCAGCTCGGCGTCGCCCGGGCCGGCCAGCTCGGCCCAGCGCCCGCCGCCGACCACCAGGGTCGCGGTGCCGAGCAGCCGCTCCTCGGGGTCGACGGCGACCAGGAGCCTGGCGTGCCTGGCCCGGCCGCCCGCGTCGGCCAGGTGCTGGGCATAGGTGGATCCGGGGGGCACGTCGGCGGCGTAGGCGGCCACGGTGAGCCGGCCGACGGCGTCCAGCTCCTCGGGGCGGGCGGGCCGGACGCGTACGGGGGGTGGCGGCGAGGCGGGCATGCACACTACCTACCACACTCGTCCGCGGCCGGCATCGGGGTTACGCCGGCCTGGCGAGGCGGCGAGCAGCAGTGCGGCATCGCGGTTACCCGGACCGGCGAGGCGGGCGAGGACAAGCTGTTCGCCGAGCTCGGCGTCGACCCGGGGCGGTTACCCCGGACCGGCGAGGCGGGCGAGCAGCAGCGCGCGGGCCTCGCCCGTCCGGCCCTCGCGGACCAGGTCGACGACCTCGTCGTCCAGGGCGGCCCGCCAGCGCTCGGCCCAGGCGGCGAAGCTCGGCCAGTGCGCGCGGGTGGCGGCGCGCACCTCGCCGATGAGGGCGACCGCCTCGCCGTACTCGGCGCCGTAGCGGCCGGCCAGCTCGCGGCGGATCCGGCTGGCCAGGGCGGGCGCCTTGCCGCCGGTGCCGACGGCCACGACCAGGTCGCCGCGGCGCAGCACGGCGGGGTGGGCGAAGTCGCAGTGGGCGGGGTCGTCGGCCGCGTTGACCAGCGTCCCCTCGCGCGCCCCCTCCGCGTGGATCTTGGCGTTGAGCTCGTGGTCGCCGGTGGCCGCCACGCACAGGAACGCGCCGGCCAGGTCGCCCTCCCGCCAGGGGCGGTGGTGCACGACGACCCGCCCGGGGTGGGCGGCGGCCAGCTCGTCCAGGCCGGCCTCGCGGCCGGGGGTGACGACGGTGACCAGCGCGCCCTGCTCGACCAGGGCCGCCGTCTTGGCCATGGTCTCGGGCCCGCCGCCCACCACCACGCAGCGGCGCCCCTCGATCTCGAGGAGCACCGGGTAGGTGAAGGGCATGGCCGGCTCCCCCGCTACGGCCCGTCGGTGAGGCCGCGGTGGCGCCGGATGGTGCGCTCGACCGCGCCGAAGCCGACCGCGTCCACGACGATGCCGATGGCCAGGATCACGAGCATGATGGCGATCACCCCCTTGGCGTCGGCGAACTCGCGCTCGTACTGCAGCCGCACCCCGAGCGACGGGCGGGCCGCGATGATCACCAGCAGCTCCCCGGCCATGAGGCTGCGCCAGGCGAACGCCCAGCCCTGCTTGAGCCCGGCCACGTACCCGGGCAGGGCGGCCGGCAGCAGCACGTGCCGGTAGAACGCGAACCCGCGCGCGCCGATGGCGCGGCCCGCCCGCAGCAGCAGCGTCGGGACGTGGTCGACGCCGCTGATCACCCCGTTGGCGATCGCGGGGGCGGCGCCGAGCACGACCACGAACAGGATCGCGCTCTCGTTGAGCTGGAACAGCAGGATGGCCAGCGGGAACCAGGCGATCGAGGGCATCGTCTGCAGGCCGGTGATGACCGAGGCGACCGCGGCGCGCAGCAGCCGCCGGCGGGCGACGAGCACCCCGACCACCGTGCCGATCGCGACCGCGAGCGTGTACCCGACCGCGGCGCGCCACAGGGTGATCCCGGTCGCCCGCACGAGCACGCCGTTGCCGAGGTCGTCCAGGAGCCGCGCGACGACCGGGCCGGGCGGGGGCAGCGCCCACTCGTCCTTCCACCCGGTCCAGACGACGAGCTGCCAGGCCGCGAACACGAGCGCGACCGCGGCGAGCTTGGGCCACAGCGCCGCGGCCACCTTGGCCAGGCGGCCTGGGGGCCCGGGCGCGCCCTGCTCGAGCGCGTCCAAGCCGGACAGGCCGGCGGTGGTGGAGGTGACGGCGGCGGCGTCGGTGGTGGTGGTGGCCGCCCCGGCCCGGTCACGCGCGGCGATGGCGGCGCACCTCCTCCCGCAGCCGGTCGGTGATGGCCGAGGCCAGCGCGGCCACCTCGGGCGTCTCGATGCGGCGGGGCCGGGGCACGTCGACGGGGAACTCGGCCGCCACCCGCCCGGGGCGGCTGGACAAGAGCACCACCCGGTCGCCCAGGCGGACCGCCTCGCGGACGTTGTGGGTGACGAACACCACGGTCAGGCTGGTGTCCTGCCAGAGCTGCTCGAGCTCGTCGTGGAGCAGGTCGCGGGTGATCGCGTCCAGCGCGCCGAACGGCTCGTCCATGAGCAGCACGTCGGCCTGCTGGGCCAGGGCGCGGGCGAGCGCGACCCGCTGGCGCATGCCGCCCGACAGCTCGTGCGGGCGCTTGGCGGCGAACTCGGCCAGCCCGACCTGGGCCAGCAGGCCGGCCGCGAGCCGCCGCCGCTCGGCCCGGGGCACCCGTCGCAGGCGCAGCGGCAGCTCCACGTTGCGGGCAGCGGTCAGCCACGGGAACAGGGCCGCGTCCTGGAACAGCAGGGCGGTCGCCCGCCCGCCGGTGGTGACGGTCCCCGCCGTCGGGCGGTCCAGCCCGGCGACCAGGTTGAGCAGGGTGCTCTTGCCACAGCCGGAGGCGCCGACCAGGCAGACGAGCTCGCCGGGCCGGATGGCCAGCGACACCCCGTCCAGGGCCAGCACGGCGCCGTCGCCGTGGCCGTAGCGCTTGGACACCCCGTCCAGGGCGACGGCCGGCGGCGCGCCGCCGGCCGCCAGGGCGGGCCGGATCGCCTCGCGGGCGCGCACTGCCATCAGGTCGCCACCTGGGGCTGGCCCCGCGCGGCGAGCACGTGGTTGAGCGGGCCGAGGTCGTAGATCCCGTCCAGCTCGACCGGCTTGAGCAGGCCGAGCTGCTGGGCGTTGGCGGCGGAGGTCTTGAGCGACGAGGCGACCGGGTCGTCGGTGAAGGTCAGCCGCTTCCACGCAGCCGCGACCACCGCGGGCTTCAGGGACTTGCCGGTGACCTTCTCGATCTGGGCGTTGGCGAGCTGCTGGGCCCTGGCCGGGTCGCGGTTGACCAGCTCGTTGGCCTCGACCTGCCCGGCCAGGAGCTTCTCGACCAGGTCGGGGTGGTCGGTGAGGAACTCGGTGCGCACGACCAGATGGGTGGTGACGAACCGGCCGCCCGGCCAGAGGCTCGCCTCGTCCACCAGGACCTTGCCGCCGCCCTCGCGCTCGAGCCGGGTCGCCCACGGCTCTGGTACCCAGGCGCCGTCGATCTTGCCACCCTTGAACAGGTCGAGGGTCTGCGCGTTCTCCTGGTTGACGACCTGCACGTCGCCGCCGCCCTCGGTGTCGGTCTTGAGCCCCTGCCTGCTGAGCCAGCTGCGCAGGGCGACGTCCTGGGTGTTGCCGAGCTGCGGCGAGGCGATCTTCTTGCCGCGCAGGCCCTGGGCGCCGGTGATGCCGGGCCGCACGATCAGCAGGGCCCCGCCCGAGGTGGCCCCCGAGACGATTCGGACCGCCTTGCCGCCCGACTTGGCGTACGCGTTGATGGCCGGGTTGGGGCCGATGTAGGTGGCGTCGATCGCGCCCGAGAACAGCGCCTCCACCGCGGCCGGGCCGGCGTTGAACGAGCGGGTCTCGAGCTTGGTTCCTGCCCCGAGGTTGCGCTGGAAGACGCCCTCCTGGATGCCGACCAGGGCGGTGGCGTGGGTCAGGTTCGGGAAGTACCCGAGCCGCAGGGCAGCGGGCCGGCCGCCGCTGTCCGACGAGCCCGACGACCCGCTCGAGCAGGCGCCGACGACCAGCGCGAGCGCGAGCGCGGCGGCGGCCGCGGGCAGCCGGCGGAGGGCCCGCAAGGGCCGGGAACGCACCTCAGGGGGACGTGAAGCCAGGATCGGGCCGCGCGGCCCGACGGTGGTGTGGTTCGCCATGTGGCAGCTCCTCTCGACGCGCTTCGGGTACTAGATCGGGCCCGAGCGGTCGGGAGGTGAGCGCACTACGGTGCGCGACGTGACCGTCGGGCCTGACGACACGCACAGCAGACGACGCGCCCGTGGTCGAGCGCGCGGTTGCGGGTGAGCAGGACGGCGGTCATGGGAAAGACGGTGCCGGATGCGCCCGTACCTGTCAAGGAACCCGGACCGCGGAGGGGCGGGGCAGCAAGGTCAGCAGGGGCTTGGAGGCACGGTCAGGCGAGCCGCCAGCAGCCCGGCTCGTGAGGCGGCTCGACCCGCCCGACGCTCTGCAGGAACGCCTCCACGACCTGGGGGCCGGCGAACTGGAAGGTCTGCCGGTAGCTGCGCTGCTGCTCCTCGAGCCCGTCGGGCTGGGCCGCCACCCACTCGGCGAACGACCCGTGCTCGTCGGCCAGGGCCAGCACCGTCCTGGCGTTCTCGATGGTGGCCAGCACCTTGGCCCGGTTGCGCACGATGCCGGGGTCGCGCAGGACGGCGCTGACGTCCCTGGCGGTGAAGGCGGCGACGATCTTGGGCTCGAAGTCGTGGAAGGCGCGCCGGAAGCCGTCACGCTTGGCAAGCACGGTCCGCCAGGAGAGGCCGGCCTGGAAGACCTCGAGCGTGAGCCGCTCGAACCAGCCCGCCTCCCCGAGGGGCGGTTCACCCCACTCGGCGTCGTGGTAGGCGGCAAGGATGGGATCGGTGGCGGCCCAGCGGCAGCGGGTCTTGCCATCCAGAGCAGGGAGCACCATGCACGACCTCCGTGGTGCGCGGCAGCGCAAGCTCACTCGGCCGCCTGTGGGCGGCCCGGAAAAGCGTAACTCGTCTCCACGCCGACTCCCCAATTCGCCGTCCACAGCGCCCGGAAACATCGCAGTTGTCCGAAGTTTCAGGCCTCGGGTCACCGCCGCTCGCGGCAGGCCACCTGCCAGCAGTGGGCCGTTGCCGGGGCGCGGGGCCTGGCCGGCCCGACCGGGGCCGCTTCGGGATGGGTGCTGCCTCCCGGGACCCGGGGCGGGGGCGGGCGGCCGGCTCAGGGGCGGACGCCGGCCGCCCAGCCGGCGGCCAGGGCGATCACCCCGGCCTGCAGCAGGCGGTAGGCGACCCGGCGCTGGGCCTCGCCGCCTGGGACACCCGCGAGCAGCGCGGCCACCCCGAACATCGCGGCCAGGACCGACCCGGCGGCCACGACCCGGCGGTCCCCGGCCGCGAGCCCGCTGCCGAGCGCCATCGCAAGCGCGCCCGTGTAGCTCACGGCGGTGAGCAGGCTGGCCCGGCGCACGCCGAGCCGGGTGGCCAGGCCCCGCATCCCGGCGGCCCGGTCGGTCTCCACGTCGGGCAGGGAGTCGGCCAGGTGGACCGCGATCGCGGCCAGGGCGCCGATCGGCCAGGCCCACCAGAGCACCGCCGGGAAGCGCCCGGCCGCACCGTAGCCGAACAGCGGCACCAGCGGCAGCGCCACCGCGAACGGCAGCACGCTCGCCACCGTCCCCTTCAGGCGCAGGTCGTAGGCCCAGGCACAGGCCAGGCCGGCCACCGCGAGCGCGAACGTGGCCGGGTTCAGCGCCAGCCCGAAGGCCAGCGACGCGAGCCCGGCGGCCACCGCCAGCAGCGCGACCGTCCGGCGGGAGATCGCCCCGGCCGGAATGGGCTTGTCCCGCCCGGCGGCCGCGTCGACCGGGGCGTCCACCGCGTCGTTGAGCGCGCCGGCGCTGTACTGGTTGCCGGCCAGCAGCCCGGCGAGCAGGGCGAGCCGTCCCGGGTCAGGGTCGTCCCTGGCTGCCACCACCCCGAAGACCAGCCCGACGGCGATGACGGTGAACCCGGGCCCGGCGTGCAGCAGCGCGAGGTGGGTGGCGGGGTGCCAGGGGCCGCGGACGACCCGGCCGGCTACCGCAGCTGGCCGTGCTCCGGGCCCGGGGTGGCGTCGGGCACCGGGCCCGGGGTCGCGTCGGGTACCGCGTCCGGGGTCGCGTCGGGCACCGGTTTGGTCACGATCTGCAGGCGCGGGCGGGCCGAGCGGGTCAGCTCCGGGTCCCAGCCCGCGGGCACGGTCGGCTTGCCCTGTCCCTGCCCCATGCCCTGCCCGCCGCATGCGCAGCCCGACGCCGGCTTCAGCGCGCCGCAGCGCTCGCAGCGGACCAAGCCGCTCTCCCCGACCTCGGTCACGCCGCCCTCCTGGTCCGTCCATTGCCTGCCTCCCAGGGTAGCGCGGCCCCGCCGCGGCCCGCAGGCGTGCACCGTACCCCGATCCACGCTGTAGCATGACGCGCGGGTCGCCGCCGTGGCCAAACCCCAGACTGTTGCGGACTCGACCGGGAGCTGCCCGTGGGCGGAAGCGCTCTGCTCTACCGGCTGTACGAGCGCCGGCTGGCCGCCGACCTCCGCCGCCGGGGAGGGACCCCGCGGCACGTCGGCGTCATCCTCGACGGCAACCGGCGCTGGGCCCGCGAGCTGGGCATGGACACCTCGATGGGGCACCGCCGTGGCGCCGCCCAGATCGACCATCTGCTCGCCTGGGCCGCCGAGCTGGACATCCCGGTGGTGACCCTGTGGCTGCTGTCGACCGAGAACCTGCTCGGCCGCCACCCCGACGAGCTGGCCGAGCTGCTCGGCATCATCGAGGAGAAGGTGACCCAGCTCGCCCGCGACGCCGCCCCGGACGGCTACCGCATCGTGCCGGTCGGCCAGCTCGACGCACTGCCCGAGCAGACCCGGGAGCGGCTGCTGGCGGCCGAGGAGGTGTCGCGGTCCCACACCGGCGGGGTCCTGCACGTCGCGGTCGGCTACGGCGGGCGTGAGGAGATCGCCGAGGCCGTGCAGCGCCTGCTCGCCGAGTACGCCGACAAGGGGCTGGACCTGGCCGGCGCGGCCGAGCGGGTGTCGCCGGACGAGATCGCCCGCCACCTGTACACCGCGGGCATGCCCGACCCGGACCTCGTCATCCGCACCTCCGGGGAGGTGCGCCTGTCCGGGTTCCTGCTGTGGCAGTCGGCCCATGCGGAGTACTACTTTGCCGACACGTACTGGCCCGACTTCCGTAAGGTCGACTTCCTGCGGGCGCTGCGGTCGTACGCCCAGCGGCAGCGGCGCTTCGGGAGGTAGAGCGGTGGCACGCAAGGATCGGGCGGCGGCGCGGCGCAGGCACGCCGTGGAGCGGGCCCGGCGGGAGTCGGGCTGGGAGCCGAGCTCCAAGCCCGAGGACGAGCGGCCCCCGGGCTCCCCGGGCCGTTCGCGGCCGGGGGGGTCGCGCCCGGGCGGCCGGCCGCCGGCGTCGCCGCTGAAGAAGATGGAGGTCGGCGACGTCGACCGGCGCGGGCGGGTGTTCGAGCGCCCGATGCGGCTCCACCCCAAGGTGAGCCTGCGCATCTACCTGGCCGTGTTCGCCGTGGCCGTGCTCAGCCTGTTCCGGCCCGAGCTGCGCCCGCTGAGCTACTTCGCGTTCTCGGTCGGGATGCTGGTCATCGCCGACGGGCAGCCGACCCGCAAGTGGGCGCTGTTCTTCGTGATCCTGGCCGGGTTCCTGTTCGCGGCCGGGATCGTGCTCACCGTGGCCCAGGTCACCGGCCGCGTCAGTGGCTGACCCAGCGTCGTTCCCGCGGCGGTACGCCCGCACCCGGCGCTACACGCTCGGGCGGCCGCGCGGCTTCACCGTCGCCGCCGACGGCGCCCGGGTCGCCTTCCTGCGCTCGGCCGCCGGGGACGACCCGGTGAACCGCTTGTACGTCCTGGACGTGGCCTCGGGCACCGAGCGGCTCGCCGCCGACCCGGCCGCCCTGCTGGGGACCGCGGCCGAGGACCTGCCAGCGGCCGAGCGGGCCCGGCGCGAGCGCAGCCGCGAGCGGGCGGCCGGCGTCGTCGCCTACGCGGCCGACACCGACCTCCGGGTGGCCGCGTTCGCCCTGGCCGGCCGGTTGTTCGTGGCCGACCTGACCGGCAGCGGCGCCCTGACCGGCAGCAACAGCGTACGGGAGCTGGCCGCGGCCAGGCCGGTGCTCGACCCGCGGCCCGACCCGACCGGCCGCCGGGTCGCCTACGTGGCCGGCGGCGCCGTGCACGTGGCCGAGCTGGACGGGGGCGACGTCCGGGTGGCCGGCGAGTCCGACCCGGACGTGACCTGGGGGCTGGCCGAGTTCATCGCCGCCGAGGAGATGGGCCGCCACCGCGGCTACTGGTGGTCGCCGGACGGGGAGCGCCTGGCCGTGGCGCGGGTGGACAACGGCCCGGTGCAGCGCTGGTGGCTGGCCGACCCGGCCAGCCCGGGGATCGCGCCCGCCCGGCTCGCCTACCCGGCCGCGGGCACGGCCAACGCCGACGTGCGGCTCGCCGTGGTCGACCTGGCCGGCGGGCGGGTCGAGGTGGCCTGGGACCGGGCCGCGTTCCCCTACCTGGTGGAGGTCGGCTGGGGCGGCGACGGGCCGCTCACGCTGCTGGTCCAGTCGCGCGACCAGACCCGGATGCGGGTGCTGGCCACCGACCCGGGGTCGGGCGCGACCAGCTGCGTGCGGGAGGACACCGACCCCGCTTGGCTCGAGATCGTGCCCGGGGTACCGGCCTGGCTGCCCGGCGGCAGGCTGGTGTGGACCATGGACGACCGTGCCAGCGACACCCGCCGGCTCGTCGTCGACGGCGAGCCCGCGACCCCGCCCGGGTTGCAGGTGCGGGCGGTGCTGGGCACGCGGGGCGACGCCGTGCTCGTGGCCGCCTCCGAGGAGCCGGTCGAGCAGCACGTCTGGGAGGTCGCGCCCGGCCGCTCCCCGGTCCGGTTGAGCAGCGGCGCCGGGGTGCACACGGCGGTCGCGGGCGGACCGGTGACGGTGCTGTCGTCGGCGAGCCTGGACGACGACGGCACGACGACGACCGTGCTCGCGCCGGGCCGGCCGGCCGCGACGGTCGCCTCGCTGGCCGAGCGGCCGGCGCTCACCCCCCGGGTGACCCTGCTGCGGGCCGGCCGGCGGGCGCTGCGGACCGCGCTGCTGCTGCCCTCGGAGCCGGGCGACGGTCCCCTGCCGGTCCTGCTCGACCCGTACGGCGGGCCGCACCAGCAGCGGGTGGAGGCGGCTCGGGGCGCGTTCCTGGTCTCGCAGTGGTTCGCCGACCAGGGCTTCGCCGTGGTGGTGGTGGACGGCCGGGGCACGCCCGGGCGGGGCCCGGCGTGGGAGCGTGCCGTCCACCGCGACCTGGCCGGCCCGGTCCTGGACGACCAGGTCGACGCGCTGCACGCGGTGGCGGCGTCGGAGGGGCGGCTGGACCTGGGCCGGGTCGCGATCCGCGGCTGGTCGTTCGGCGGCTGGCTCGCGGCCCTGGCCGTGCTGCGGCGCCCGGACGTGTTCCACGCGGCCGTGGCTGGCGCGCCAGTCACCGACCAGCGCCTGTACGACACCCACTACACCGAGCGCTACCTCGGCCACCCGGCCGCCGAGCCCGAGGCCTACCAGCGCAACTCGCTGCTCGGTGACGCGGCCGGGCTCGAGCGGCCCCTGCTGCTGGTGCACGGCCTGGCCGACGACAACGTGCTCGCCGCGCACACCCTGCGCCTGTCGGCCGCGCTGCTGGCCGCTGGCCGCCCCCACACCGTGCTGCCGCTCACCGGGGTGACCCACCTGGCGTCGCAGGAGGTTGTGGCCGAGAACCTGCTCCACTTCCAGCTGTCGTTCCTGCGCGCCGCGCTCGGCCTGCCGCCCGGTCCGGGCCGGCGCTGACCGCTCGGCCCGCCGCCGGGTCCGCCTTGTCAGGACAGTGACTTGGCCATGCAGACGCTGCCGACCTTCAGGGCCGCGCAACAAGGTGGTCTCGCCGCGAGGAGCTTCCGCCTTCTTGCGCGGCGGGCCCGGAGCGGCCTGCTTGAGGTTCTGCGCGCCCCCGGGCAGCCACGACCCGGCCAGCTCGGCAATGATGGCGGTTTCCGGCCCGGGCATTTCGAATGTGACAATTCCGGTCAAGGGCCCTGGCACAATTCGGACCGCGCCTGGATAGTGGCTGGGAACCGCGAGGGACACCAACGGGTTACAACGGGGGATGGCCGTCATCGCCGAGATCCTCGGCAACCGGTACGAGGTCGGCCGCCTGCTGGGGGCAGGGGGCATGGCCGACGTGCACGAGGGCGTCGACCGGGTGCTCGGCCGCCGGGTGGCGATCAAGATCCCCCACCCCCAGCTCGCCCGCGACCCGCTGTTCATGGCCCGCTTCAAGCGCGAGGCGACCCTGGCCGCCAGCCTCACCCACCCGGGCGTCGTGGCGGTGTACGACACCGGGCAGGACGGCGACACGAGCTTCATCGTCATGGAGTACGTGGAGGGGGCCACGCTGGCCGCGCTGCTGCGCGCCGAAGGGCCCCTCCGGCCCGTCCGCGCCGCCGAGCTGGTCGCCGAGGTCTGCGGTGCGCTCGGGGCCGCGCACGCCAAGGGGCTCATCCACCGCGACATCAAGCCGGGCAACATCATGTGCACCCGGGAAGGCCGGATGAAGGTGATGGACTTCGGCGTCGCGCGGATGCTCGCCTCCTCGATGACGCTCACCGAGAGCGCCGGCATCGTGGGCACGGCCAAGTACATGTCGCCCGAGCAGGCCCAGGGCGTGCCGGTGGATGCCCGCTCGGACCTGTACTCCCTCGGGGTGGTGCTGTACGAGTGTCTCGGCGGCCAGCCGCCGTTCGACGGCGACAGCCCGGTCGTGGTGGCCAGCCGGCACGTCTGGGCCACCCCCGTCCCCCTGCGCGAGCTGCAGCCCGACGTGCCGCCCGCGCTCGAGGCGGTCACCTACCGGGCGATGGCCAAGGACCCCGAGGACCGCTACCAGACCGCCGCCGACTTGGCCGAGGACCTCGAGCGGGCCCGGTCCGGGGGGACGGTCGCCCCGCCGCCGCCGTTCGGCGTGGTGCCCGAGCCGGGCACGGCCGCGGCGGTCCTCGCCGGCCGCCGGGCCGGCGTGCTCGACGCCGGGTCGGGCCCGGTCCCGGTCGTGCCGGGCGGTGACCCGACCGACCCGGGGCTGGCTGCCGACAGCGGCCGGGAGCTGGTGCCCGCCCGCGGGTACGCCCAGGAGCAGCCGGCCCGCCGGCGCACCCGGCGCTGGCCGGTCGCCCTGCTCACCTTGACGCTGCTCGCCGGGGCGGCCGTGTTCGTGGTCAAGGGCCCGCTCGCCAACAGCTACTCCAACCCCACCTCGCCGACGAGTGGCGCGGTGACCACCGTGCCCGGCGACGGGCAGGTGCCGGGCGTCGGCCCCGTCGTGCTGCCCGAGGGCTCCACCACGACCAGCTCGACCGTGGCGCCGCGCCAGCCCGTGCCCGACGTGGTGGGCCGGCTCGAGCTCGACGCGAAGGTGGCCCTGCGGGCCGCCGGGTACGTCGGCAGCGTGGTCCAGCGCCGCTACTCGACCCGGCCGGCCGGGACGGTGGTCAGCCAGTCCCCGGGCGCCGGTTCCCGGCCGGAGGGCAGCAGGGTGCGGCTGGTGGTGTCGGCTGGCCCGCGCCCGACCACCTCGACCGTGCCGGGGACCAGCGTCCCCCCGGCCACGACCACGATCACCACGACCACGACGACCACGACGACCACCACGACCACCATCGCGCCGCTGACGACCTGAACAGCACGGCCGCGAAGTAGACCTCCTTCAGGGACGGCGCGAGCTGCTGGAAGCGCTGGTTGAACGGGGCCATGAGCAGGAACCCGAGCAGCACCTGGACACCGGGCATGAACACCCGCAGCTCGTTCAGCAGCTCCAGCAGCTCGCGGTCGAGTCGCTCGTTCTGCGCCTCCTGCGTGCTCATGGACGGTTCCCTTCGGGCCCGTGCTTTGGCAGGTCGAGCAAAGCTGCTTACCCGCGTTCCACCGTCCGGACACACCGGGTTCAGGCTCGTTGGCGCTCCGGTCACCAGAGGCGCTCGCCGAAGCGGTCGTCGCGCCAGGCCAGCGCGGCCTTCAGGCCCTGCTCGCGCACGACCCGGTCGAACTCCCGCTGCTCGGGGGTGTCGGCCGCGTTGAGTTGCGCGGACAGGTCGAGGTTGGCCTCGACCGCGTCGAGCAGCCCCATGGCCTGGACGGCCCGCCGCAGGGCGAGCTTGGTCGGGGCCATGACCGCCGGTGGGACCATGGCCAGCTTGCGGGCCAGCGCCTCGACCGCCGCGTCCAGCCCGTCGGCCGCCACCACCTGGTTCACCAGCCCCATCGCCTGGGCGGTGCGGGCGTCGACCAGGTCGCCGGTGAGCAGCAGCCAGCTCGCCGCCTTGGGCCCGGCGGTGTGGGGCAGCAGCAGCGTGACCGGCCCCGACCCGTAGCGGATCTCCGGCTCGCCGAAGCGAGCATCCTCGGTGGCCACGATCAGGTCGCAGGCCAGGGCCACCTCGAGGGCGCCGGCGATGCAGTGGCCGCGGACCGCCGCGACGGTCGGCTTCGAGCATGCCCAGACCGCCATCGTCATGGCCACGTCCTCGGCCAGCGCCTGGCGCCAGGCGGCCACAGACGACAGGTCGGAGCCGGCTTCCTCGGTCAGGTCGTAGCCGGCGCTGAACGCCCGTCCGGCGCCGGTCAGGACCACCACCCGGACCGACTCGTCGACGTCGGCGGCCTGGATGGCCTGGTGGAGCGCGGCCACCGTCGGGTGGTCGAGCGCGTTCAGCTTCTCGGGCCGGTTCAGGGTCAGCACCCGCACCGGCCCGCGGTCCTCGGTCAGCAGCGTCTCGCCCATGCCGTTCCTCCTGTGTGTGGGTGTGGCGGACCCCCTGTCGCGTGGGTGTGGCGGACCCTGCGCGTGGCCGGGGCCGGTCCCGCCCGGTCTGCACCGGGAGCGGCGGTGGCAGGGAGCATGGCCCGCGGGGCGGCTGTGCGCGGCGCTCCCTGCCGGTGCCCGCCCGTGACGCCCTCCACCTCGGCCGAGGTGGAGGGCGTCACGGGCGGGGCCCGAGCACGACCAGGGCGTCGACCGCTGCGGCGCCGTCGGCCGTGGCGACCAGCGGGTTGACCTCGGCCTCGAGCACGCGGGGGTGGCGCTCCAGCAGGGCCGACAGGGCGGCCAGGGCGCGCGCGAGCGGGTCGAGCGCGACCGGGGCGCGGCCTCGCGCGCCGGCCAGGACCGCCGCGCCCCTGAGCTCGCCGAGCATCGCCAGCGCGTCGGCCGGGCCGGCCGGGGCGACCCGCAGGGCGACGTCGCCCAGGGCCTCGGTGAGCACCCCGCCCAGGCCGACCGTGACCACCGGGCCGAACTGCGGGTCGCGGTAGGCGCCGGCGAGCAGCTCCACACCGGTCAGGTGGCGCTGCACCAGGGTGCCCCGGGCGGCCAGGTCGGGCCGGCGCTCGCGCACCGCGGCGAGCACCGCGTCGTGGGCGGCGCCCGCCTGGGCCGCGGTCACGCCGACGCGCACCCCGCCCACCTCGGTCTTGTGGGCGAGCCCCGGGACCACCGCCTTCACCACGACGAGACCGACGAGCCGGCCGGCCGCCGCCTCGGCCTCCGCCCGGCTTCGCGCCAGCACGCCGGCCTCGACCGGTACCCCAGCTGCGGCCAGCAGCGCGCCCGCGTCCACCTCGTCGAGCAGGCCGGCGGGATACTTGGCCAGCAGCGCCCGGACCGCCGGCTCAGGCGACGGGGAAGCCGACTGCTCAGCTACCCGGAGTCCCCGGTCGATGTGGAGCGAGCTCGCTCTCCCCGTAGCTCCCCAGGAGCGCCTGTGCCATGGTCGGGGTGAGCGGTCGGCTTCCTCGCCGCCCGCGCCCTCGGGGTGCTCGCCACCTGCGCCCTCGGCGCCCTCGGCGCCCGCGCCCTCGGCGCCCGCGCTGCCCGCGCCGCCCGCGCCACGCTCGGTGCGCTCGCGAGCTGCCGCGCCGGTGGCGCGGCCGGCCAGGCCCGCCAGCGCGCGGGCGGCGGCCCGGGCGCCGCGGAGCAGCGGCACGCCCGCCTGGGCGGCGGCCGCCTCGGCGGCCGGGTCGGCGTCGCCGGCGGCCACGAACGAGACCAGGGCGGTGGGCACCCCGGAGTCCCGGGCGGCGCGGCAGGCGGCGCCCGCCGCGGCCGCGGCGAACGCGCGCTCCTCGGCCCCCACACCGGCCTGCTGGTCGACGCCGAGCACGAGCAGGTCGGGATGGTCGGCGGCCGCGGCGGCCAGCCCGGCCGGGAACACCTGGTCCGGGTCGCCCGTGCCCCATAGGTCGAGGGGGTTGGCCGGGTGGGCGGCTGGTACCGCCACGGCCAGGGTGGCGCGCAGGGCCGGCGACGGCTCGGGCAGCTCGAGCCCGGCCTCGTCGAGCAGGTCGGCGAGCAGGCTGCCCTCCCCGCCCGAGTTGGTGACCACGAACGTCCGCCGCCCGGCCGGGCGCAGGCCGGCCCCGGCCGCGACCACGAACTCGACCAGCTCGTCCAGGTCGGCCGCGCGGTGCACGCCGAGCTGGCGGAACAGCGCGTCCACGACGCGGTCCTCGCCGGCCAGGGCGCCGGTGTGGGCGACCACGCCGGCTCGGCCGGCCCGGCTCCGGCCGACCTTGACTGCGGCCACGGGCACACCCGCCTCGGCCGCGCGGCGGGCCA